>NZ_JBXANI010000016.1:0-208855 GCF_058801495.1 Cupriavidus sp. GW822-FHT03E04 | reverse complement strand
AACCGCCTGGGTCTGGCTATCTCAGGCACGTTTGCTCGTACGCCGATTGTCCAATGCCTGAATTTGTCCTCACCCTCTTTGCCGGTCAAAGAAAAGTGACCGGCAGCCCCCGTAGGGGGATGTCGTATGGCTTTTGGGTGCAATAACCAACGCCGCTCAAAGAAACAGCAACCAAGCAAGCAAGGGCGATGTCGTCCGGCCCTTGGGTCCAAAAACCAACACCGCCAGCAAACACCCCAATACCCCCCTACCCCCTTACCCCCTCCCCCCCTTTACCCCCCATCCGTCTCCGCCAAAGTCCTCAAATACTCCCTCCTCCACCAATGCACATCCTGCGCCCGAATCCGCTCCAGCAGCTTCTGATGCCGGGACTGCCGCTCAGCCAGCGGCATATGCAAGGCCTGCTGAATCGCCTGCGCGGTAGCATTGATATCGTAAGGATTCACCAGCAACGCCTCGCGCAATTGCTCGGCAGCACCAGCAAACCGCGATAGCACCAGGACCCCGGGATCGTCCGGATCCTGCGCGGCAACAAACTCCTTCGCGACCAGGTTCATCCCATCGCGCAACGGCGTCACCAGCGCCACGCGGCAAGCGCGGCAAAGGCCCGGCAAACGGCGCCGTGCCGTGGTGCGGTGGATATAGCGCACCGGCATCCAGTCCAGCTCGCCATACTCGCCATTGATCGCCCCGGACAGCCCTTCCAGCTCGCGCCGCAGATCCGCGTAGGCGTCCACCGTTTCGCGCGACGGCGCGGCAATCTGGATCAGCGTGGCGCTGCGGCGGTTCTCCGGATACTGCGCCATCAGCGTCCTGACCGCCTTGAGCCGCTGCGGCAGCCCCTTGGAGTAATCGAGCCGGTCGATCCCAAGCAGAAGACGGCGGCTCGAATACTGGCCGCGCATCATCTCGTACGTCTCGCGCGATTCCTCGCACTGGCCCAGCGCGGCGAACTCGTCGACGTCGATGCCGATCGGAAACGCCTGCGCGCGCACGGTGCGGTGGAAAGCCCGGAAGCGATACTCGCCCATGGGCTCGGCCTGCGCTTCGCTTTGCACGTAGCGCGAGAAATGCTCGAGATCGAGCTGGCTCTGGAAGCCAACCAGGTCATAGGCGAACAGGGCTCGCATCAGCCATTCGTGCTGCGGGATGGCGGCAAGGATCAGCGGCGGGGGCAGCGGGATATGCAGGAAAAAACCCATGCGCTGGCCGCAGCCCATGGCGCGCAGCTCCGACGCAAGCGGGATCAGGTGGTAGTCGTGGATCCAGATCACATCGTCCGGGCGCAGCAGCGGGGCAAGCTTGCGTGCAAAGAGCTGGTTGACGCGGCGGTAGATGTTGAGATAACCGGAGTCGAAATCCGCCAGGTCGATGCGATAGTGGAACACCGGCCACAGCACGCCATTGCTGTAGCCCTGGTAGTACGCGTCGTGGTCCTCGCGGCACAGGTCGACCGTAGCCAGCGTGACATTGCCGGCTTGCTGGATATGCAGCTCGCCCTCGCCCGGCGTGCCGCCCTGCGCGGCCTCCACAATCTTGCCGCTCCAGCCGAACCACATGCCGCCGGTAGCCTTGAGCGCTTCGCCCAGTGCCACGGCGAGGCCGCCCGCGGCAAGGTTGCGCGGATCGGCCACGCGGTTGGATACCGCTACTAGTCTGCCCATACATTCCTTTGCGCTGGCCTTGCCGCGCGCGCCTTCAGATCACGGAATCCCATGGCGCGGACAGGCGCATGGCGCCGTTGATCAGGCCCACCATCGAGTAGGTCTGCGGAAAATTGCCCCACATCTCGCCGGTCACGGGGTGCGTATCCTCGGACAGCAGGCCAAGCGGATTGCGCGCCGCCAGCATGGCCTCGAAGATCTCGCGCGCTTCCTCCCGGCGCCCCACGCGCGCGAGCGCATCGATACGCCAGAAGGTGCAGATGTTGAAGGCGGTCTCGGGCTTGCCGAAGTCGTCCGGCGCCTCGTAGCGACGCATATAAGGCCCGTCGCACAGCGACGCTTCCATGGCCTTGAGCGTGGACATGAAACGTTCATCCCTGGGCTCGATAAAGCCGACCTCGGCCATCAGCAGCACGCTGGCATCGAGCTCGCGCCCGCCGAAGCTCTCGGCGAACGCCTGGCGTTCCTCGCTCCAGGACTCGCGCACGATGCGCACCTTCATGCCGTCGGCATGCTGGCGCCAGTAAGCCGCGCGATCGGGCAATTGCAGCGCATCGCCGATCTTGGCGAGGCGGTCGCAGGCGGCCCAGCTCATCAGCGCGGACGAGGTATGCACCCGCGCGCGCGTGCGCAGCTCCCACATGCCCGCATCGGGCGTGCCGAACACGCGTACCGCCTGCTCGCCCACGGTTTCCAGCACATGGTACTCAGCCGCCCCGCCGCGGTGCAGCAGGCGATGGTCGTGGAAAGCCTGCGCCGCGCCCAGCACCACGTTGCCGTAGACATCATGCTGGAAGTGCTCCTGTGCCTGGTTGCCCACGCGCACCGGACCCATGCCACGGTAGCCGGACAAATGATCGAGCATGCTCTCCGGTAATTCGAGTTCCAGCCCGATGCCGTACAGCGGCTGGATATGGCCATTCTTGGATTGCATCACCACGTTCGACAACCAGCGCAGGTAGTCCTCCATGGTGCCGACCTCGGACAAGCTGTTGAGCGCACGGATCACGAAGAAAGCATCGCGCAGCCAGCAGAAGCGGTAATCCCAGTTGCGCCCGCTGCCGGGCGCCTCGGGAATGCTGGTGGTCATGGCCGCGACGATGGCGCCCGTCTCTTCATACAGCGACAGCTTGAGCGTAATGGCGGCGCGGATCACCGCGTCCTGCCACTCGCGCGGCACCGCAAGACGGCGGCTCCACATCCTCCAGTAAGCCGTGGTTTCCTGCTCGAAGTCGCGTGCGATTTCCTCCACGCCGCCCTGCAGGGTTTCGTCCGGCCCGAGGATGAAGTTGAGGTCGCGCGTGAGCAGGAAAGGCGTGTGCGACAGCACATAGGTCAGCGGCGCGTCGGTGGTCATGCGCAGCGTGGTGCCGTCGCCGATATAGCGCACGTGGCTGCTGCCGCGCGTGATCTCGGGCTTGACGCGCCCCCAGTCAAAACGCGGCGCCACCGTCACGCGCACACGCGGCGCGCCCTGAACCGGCCGGATGCGGCGGATCAGCGAGGTGGGGCGGAAGTAACGTCCGATGCGAAAAAAACGCGGCGCGAAATCGGTGATTTCAAGGCTGTTGCCATGCCGGTCGGTCAGCCGGGTCCTCAGCACGGCCGTATTGGGCTCGTACCACTGGTGCGCTTCCTGGAAGTCCTCGATTTCGATGGCAAAGTGGCCAGCGTTCTCGCCCGGATCGAGCAAGGCATTGAAGACCGGGTCGCCGTCAAAGCGCGGCAGGCAGCACCACACAATGCGCCCGCGCCCGTCGACCAGCGCGGAGATCGCGCAGTTGCCGATCATGCCCAGCGATAGCGAAGGGTCGGCGTAGCGGCCGGCACCTCCGGCGCGCGCCGGATTATCCTCGGTGGATGGGTTGCTCACAGCGAATCCCCCTCAAGACGTCGTTGTGGATGTAGCTCCGGAAACCTGCTGCTTGCCCTGCGCGGCGGCCATGACTTCGAGTGCCTTGGCGGAGCGATGCAGCCAGCAGCGCAGCGCGGCCGGGCCGGTCACGCTGACGGTGGCGGCGCTGGGCCGCGCGCCAACCAGCAGGCCGACGCCGCCGAGGCGGCGCACCACGGCAAAACCAGCCTCGTCGGTAATATCGTCGCCGGCAAACAGCGGCGTGCGCCGCGCAAATGGCGGGCTGCGCATAAAGGCGTCGATGGCGCCACCCTTGTCGATGCCTGCCGGCTTGAGCTCCACCACCATCTTGCCGTGCAGGACTTCGATGCCGGGCACGCCGCTGGCGAGTTCGGCCGCGAAGTTGCGCACCATGCCTTCGAGGTGGGGAACGGCGCGGTAGTGCACCGCCACCGCGACCGACTTGCGCTCGAGCTGCAAGCCGGGATGCGTACCGACCAGGACTTCCAGCGGCGGGAGCAGCAGCGGCACGCCGGGGTCGGGCTGGCGCAGGCGGTGGCCGCCCGCGTCGCGCAGCTCCGCGCCATGCACGCCGGCGCACGGCAGTTGCAGCGGATGCAGGAAATGATCCAGCTCGGCGATCGGCCGGCCGGAAACCAGGGCTAGCGCGCCACCCAGATGCAGATGCAGGGCGCGCAGCGTCCCCACCAGTTCCGGTTCGACCTGCACGAGGTCAGGACGCGGCGCAAGGTCGGCCAGCGTACCGTCGAAATCCAGGAACAGTGCGGTGTTCGGTTCGATTAGAGGTAGGGAAGGCATTGCGTTACACCGTATCACGAGTGTTCCGGCAGCGTCCACCGGGCTTCGTCCTACAAGGTGCGCAAGCGCCCCTTGGGCGCGCCACGGCGGTGCCTGCACCGCTGCGGTGCACAACGCGCCTCGGCGCACGAAGGTGAGCTTGCCTGCCCTTCGCGGCCGCCTGCACAGGGGTGCAGCCATCGCCGCCCCCCGCCATCCTTTATCATTACCGGTTTCCGCCAATCCCCGCCCCGGCTGTCCACGATGACCCGCAAACCCGATTACCTGAGAAAGATCCTGACCGCCAAGGTGTACGACGTGGCCCAGGAGACCGATCTCACCTATGCAAACCTGCTCTCCGCGCGCACCGGCAACAAGGTGTGGTTCAAGCGCGAGGACACCCAGCCGGTGTTCTCGTTCAAGCTGCGCGGCGCGTACAACAAGATGGCCTCGCTGTCGCCGGAAGAGCTCAAGCGCGGCGTGATCGCCGCCTCGGCCGGCAATCACGCGCAGGGCGTGGCGCTGTCGGCCGCGCGCCTGAAGTGCAAGGCGCTGATCGCGATGCCGGTCACCACCCCGCAGGTGAAGATCGACGCGGTACGCGAGCGCGGCGGCGAGTGGGTGGAAATCGTGCTGCACGGCGACTCGTACAGCGACGCCTACAACCACGCCGCGGTGCTGGAAAAAAAGCACAAGCTGACTTTCATCCACCCCTTCGACGATCCCGAAGTCATCGCCGGCCAAGGCACCATCGCCATGGAAATCCTGCGCCAGCACCCGGGCCCGCTGCATGCGGTGTTCGTGGCGATCGGCGGTGGCGGGCTGATCTCCGGCATCGCGTCGTACATCAAGGCCGTGCGCCCGGAGATCAAGGTGATCGGCGTGCAGACCGTGGACTCCGACGCGATGAAGCGCTCGGTGGACGCGGGCAAGCGCGTGGAGCTCAAGGAAGTGGGCCTGTTCTCGGACGGCACCGCCGTGAAGCTGGTCGGCAAGGAAACCTTCCGCATCACGCGCGAGCTGGTCGACGAGATCATCCTGGTGGACACCGACGCCATCTGCGCCGGGCTCAAGGATGTGTTCCAGGATACCCGCAGCATCCTGGAGCCGGCCGGTGCCATGGCCGTGGCCGGCCTGAAGCTCTACGCCGAGCGCGAGAAGCTCAAGGGCCAGCACCTGGTGGCCATTGCCTGCGGCGCGAACATGAACTTCGACCGCCTGCGCTTCGTGGCGGAGCGCGCCGAGGTGGGCGAGGCGCGCGAGGCGGTCTTCGCGGTCAGCATCCCCGAGGAACGCGGCAGCTTCAAGCGCTTCTGCGAGCAGCTCGGCACGCGCAATGTGACCGAGTTCAACTACCGCATCGCCGACAAGAGCATGGCGCATATCTTCGTCGGCGTGCAGATTGCGAGCCGCGCGGAGAACGAGAAGATCGCCGCCGGATTCCGCCGCCACGGCTTCGATACGCTGGACCTGTCCAACGATGAGCTGGCCAAGCAGCACATCCGCTACATGGTGGGCGGGCACTCGCCGCTGGCGCATGACGAGCTGCTGTACCGATTCGAGTTTCCCGAGCGGCCGGGCGCGCTGATGCGCTTCCTGTCGAGCATGAGCCCGAACTGGAATATCAGCCTGTTCCACTACCGCAACCAGGGCGGCGACACCTCCAACATCCTGGTTGGTATCCAGGTGCCCAAGAACGAGAAGCGCGCCTTCCGCGCCTTCCTCGCCACGCTGGGCTATGTACACTGGGAAGAGACCGAGAATCCCGTGTACAAGCTGTTCCTGTCCTGATCATCCGAGGCAACCATGAGCCTTCCCGAACAATCGCCGCTAGGCAAACCCTCGGCCTACAAGACCGAGTACGACCCGACGTTGCTGTTCCCGATCCCGCGCCAGCCCAAGCGCACGGAGATCGGGCTGGCGCAAGGCCGCGCGCTGCCGTTCTTCGGCGTGGACATCTGGAACGCGTACGAGCTGTCGTGGCTGAACATGAAGGGCAAGCCGCAAGTGGCGCTGGCCAGCTTCATCATTCCGGCCGACACGCCCAACATCGTCGAGTCCAAGTCGTTCAAGCTCTACCTGAATTCATTCAACCAGAGCAAGATCGCCTCTCCCGAGGCGTTGCAGCAGTTGCTGCACCACGACCTGTCCGAGGCCACCGGCGGCACGGTGCAGGTGCGCCTGGTGACCGAGGCTGATCTCGGCACGCAGAAGATGGCCGAGCTGGACGGCGTGCAGTTGGACCGGCTCGACATCGAAACCGACATCTACGAGCCGGCGCCGCACTTGCTGCATGCCGCCCAGGACGAATCGCCAGTGGAAGAAACACTGGTCTCGCACCTGCTCAAGTCGAACTGCCTGGTAACCGGCCAGCCGGACTGGGGCAGCGTACAGATCCGCTACGTGGGCGCGCCGATCAACCAGGAAGGACTGCTCAAGTACCTGATCTCGTTTCGCAACCACAACGAGTTCCACGAGCAATGCGTGGAGCGGATCTTCACCGACGTGATGCGGCAGTGCAAGCCGGTGAAGCTGGCGGTTTATGCGCGCTATACGCGGCGCGGCGGGCTGGATATCAACCCGTTCCGCACCAACTTCAACACGCCGTGGCCGGACAACCGGCGCAACGCACGGCAGTGATGCCGTAGGCCTTGCAGCCAGCAGAGAAGAGAGAAGGCCCGGCGCGTGCGCCGGGCTTTTTTACGCATCAGAACTTGTGCCAGTCTCCCGATTGCTCGAAGGCATGCGCGGCACGGTAGATGGTCGCCTCATCCCAATGCTTGCCCACCAGCATCAAGCCGATCGGCAGCCCGTTGCCCAGCCCGCAGGGCACGCTCATGGCCGGATGACCGGTGGCGTCAAACGGCGCCGTATTGGCCACCATCTCGAAGGCGCGCTGGATCACTTCGGCCAGCGGCGCACCGGGCGCGGGAATCGGCTGCGCCTTCAAAGGCAAGGTCGGCATCAGCAGCAAGTCATAGCGCTGCAAGGTGTCGTCATAAGCCTGGCGCAGCTGACGCGCGAGGTTCTGCGCCTTGGCATAGAAACGCCCGCCATACTGCTGCATGAAGAACTCGCCGACAAACATCGACAACTTGAGCGAGGGCGAAAGCTGGTCCGCCTGCTCGCGCCAGCCCGCATGGCGCTCCAGCAGGCTCGTGGTGTAAAGGCCCTTCCAGTTGAAGCCCATGCCGTTGCCATGCATCATCTGCGCCTGCAAGCCTTCCAGCGCGATGGGCGTCCAGATGGCGGCGCCGTCCAGATGCATGGGAATGCCGACTTCCTCCACCACCGCGCCAAGCCGCGCCAGGCGCTGGGCGCCCTCGCGTACCTTGGCATCGACATCGGCCTCGCTGTTGGCCAGGCCGAATCCTTCGCGCACCACGCCGATGCGCAAGCCCGCCACGCCCCTGCCGAGCGCCGCGGTATAGCGCTCGACCCTCGGCGCGTACTGGCGTGGGTCCAAGCCATCGGGCCCAGCGATCACCTCCAGCAGCAAGGCGTTGTCAGCCACGGTGCGGGTCATCGGGCCGGTGTGGTCGATGGTGGATTCGATCGGCATGATGCCGGTATAGGGAACCAGCCCATGCGTGGGCTTCATGCCATAGCAGCCGGAAAACGCGGCGGGAATGCGGATCGAGCCGCCCTGGTCGCCGCCGATCGCCATGTCCACCTCGCCCGCCCCGACCAGTGCGCCGCAACCGGAGGACGACCCACCCGCGATATAGCCCATCCGATAGGGGTTGTGCACGGGGCCGGTGGCGTTGGTATGGCTGCCGCCGGACAGACAGAAGCACTCGCAATGCGCCTTGCCGACGATGGTGCCGCCGGCGTCGAGGATGCGCGTCACCACCGTGGCGTCGAGATCGGGGACGTAGCCTTGCAGCGTCGATGCGCCGTTCATCATCGGCACCCCGGCCAGGCAGATATTGTCCTTGAGCACGACCGAGCGCCCTGCCAGCGCGCCGCCGGCGGCCCCCTTCACTTCGGTCTTGACGTACCAGGCATTGAGGCGGTTTTCCTGGGGCGGCGGCTGGTGGCCCGCGTTGCGCGGGTACTTCGGCTCGGGCAGGAAGTCAGGCAGTTCGTCGACGCGGTCGTAGGCCTGGATGCTGCCTTCCATCAAGGCGAGGTACTCGGCGCATTCGGCCTCGCTCATCGTCATGTGCAGGCTGGCGATCAGCTCGTGCATCTGGGCCTGGGTGGGGCGCTTCACGGTCATGGCGTACTCCTGTGCAAGGTGGGAAAGGCATGAGAAGAATGGCCCGTTATCCTGGGGCAGCCGTCATATTATTTTCCAAAGAAATAATTTCCAAGGAAAATATTTAGCGGCTAGGGAAAACCATGGCGACACAGCCGTGGACTCAGAGTTGCCTGACGACGTTGAAAAAGTGGCCGTTGGCCTCGGCAAGGAAGACCGGTTGCTGCACCCGTGCATTGCCGCGCCACGACAGTCCGCGCACGCTGCGGAAAACCAGCGGCGCTGTGCGCCGCGCACGCTGCGGCGCAGCGGCCAGCGCCGCCAGGAAGTGCACGCCATCGTAGACGGACTGCCCCAGCGCATTCAGCACCGGTGCCCGTTCACCAAAGCGGCCGTGATAGCGTTCCTTGAAGGCCATGTTGGCCTCGTTGGGCAGGGCGGCGAAATAGCCGGCGGCCGCGAACAGCCCCTCGGTATTGGCGGCCCCGATGGCAAGCAAGCCGTTTTCCTCGATGGCGCACGACAGCCGGCGCACACGCCGCTGCAGGCCCGATGCGCCGAACTCGCGGTTAAAACGCACGGCATCTTGCCCGATCAGCGAAAGCAGGACCGCATCGGGCCGCAGCATCTCGATCTCCTGCAGGACCTTGCGATAGGACGCGCAACCGTGTTCCACATAGCGATCGGCCAGCACTTCCCCGCCCAGCGCCCTTAGTGCGCCGCTGGCCAGCCCGTGCGAGGCACGCGGCCAGACGCAGTCATTGCCGACGAACACCCAGCGGCGCGCGCGGTACTGGCGATACATCGCCGCCAGCGCGGGCAAGAGTTGCTGATCCGGTGTTTCGCCGATCGCGTAGACACCGGGCGCGCATTCGCCACCTTCATAGAGCGGCGTATAGACAAACGGAATCCGTCCCCCCGTGGCGGCGCGCACGCGCGAGCGCACCGCGCTGGTATGCATGCCCACCACAGCGTCGAGTTCGCCCTCGCGCACCAGGCCGCCGAGCAAGTCGGGGATATCGCGGCACTCGTCGACGGCGTTGAACACGTGGAGGCGGAGCTCCCGCCCGCGTATGCCACCCTGCCGGTTCAGTTCTTCCGTCGCGAGCTGCGCGCAGGCGCGTGCCGACGGGCCCCAGATCCCTGCGGCGCCCCGCACCGGGACTAGCAGGCCGACGTTCAGGCAATCGGCGCGGCGCGCGCCGTAGCCGGCCGGCGGCGCATCGACCAGGCAGGTCAAAGCCGGGTCGTCCGGCGCCGGGGCGCAACTGGGCTGCAGTGGCTTCCATTGCATGGCTTCGTCTCCTTGCCGGGCGGGGCGGCAACGCCGCGTCTTGTCAGCGCGCCTCGATCCGCACGAATAGCAAGCGAGGACAAGGCCAGAAAACTTTCCTGGGAAAGTTTTCCCGTATTTTTCCCGTATACTAACGCAGTGTTTCACGCAGGCCTGCCCATGAGCGATTTCGACAGCTACCTAGCCCAACTCCTGTCACGCGCCCACCTCGCCGTCCACGCCCGGCTGGAACAGGCGCTGGCGGCGGAAGGCGTACAGGTCGAACATTGGAAAGTACTGCGGGTGCTGGCGGACGAGCAAGGGCACGCCATGGGCGAGGTGGCCCAGGCGCTGGCGATGCATCCGCCCACCCTGACCAAGCTGGTTGACCGCATGATCGGCCATGGCCTGGCCATGCGCAGCCCCGACCTGCACGACAACCGCCGCGTGCTGCTTTACGCCACCGACGATGGACTGGCGCTATCCAAGCGGCTCAATCGCCTGGTGCAGCAGCATGAGGACGGCATCGTGCGCAGCCTTGGGCCCGCCAAGGCGAAACAGCTCAGGGCATTGTTGAGCGCGCTGGGCGACTGAGCCACCGGCAAGCCGCCGCCCCCGGGACTCAGAACTCCGCGTGCAGGCGCACGCCGTAGAACATCGCCGGGCCGCGGTCGCGGTTGTAGCCAGGATTGCGGATGTACTGGAAGTCCGGGCTGATGCTCAGGTACTTGACCGGCTGGAAGCTATAGAACAGCTCAACGACCTGCTCAGGACCATAGCGCAACGCGCCATCGCCAAGAAAGGCGCCCTGCCCGCCGGCAGCCAGGTAAGCCTGGTGCCGCGACCCCAGCATATTCACCGACATCGCCAACCCAACCACATCGCGCGGCCGGCCCCACGCATTGCCGTTGAGCACGCCGCCGGCGGCGACCTGGCGGCCGATTTCCGTAAAGGCGTAGGTCTCGGTCTTGTCGTCCGACATATTGGCGCGCGCGAACACACCGAGCGATTCGTTGACCCGCTGCATCAGCGACAATCCCGCGCCGATCTTGGCGTGCTCCTCGCGCACATTGGCCACGTCCGGCGCGGCGCCAGTGGCGGCGCCGAGTTGCACGGCATCGCTGAACGCGCCCATGCGCGCCTTGTTGCGCCAGAGCAGCAGGCGCGCCACGCCGGGCTGGCCGGCCAGGTTGTAGCGCTTCTCGAACTCGAGGATGTCGCCATAGTGCTGGAACATCCGCGTATCGAGTTCCAGCCCGTTGGACTCCAGCGGCTGCAGGAAGCGGCCAAGCCGCACCGACCACATGTCGCCGATGTACTCAAGCGCCACGCCCCAGTTGTAGCCGCGCGCATCGGCCGGGTAATCGAAGGAGCCGTGCGCCATGAACGACCAGTTCATGAACTGGGTGCGCGGGTCGGAGCCGTACTCGTTCTGGTCGAACACATCGAGCACGCCGAAGTTGCCGGCGGTCAGCACCACGCGGCGCTTGTCGACGCTGCCGGCCAGCTGGTTGAAATCGGCGTCCAGCTGTTCGCTGCCGCCGCCCAGCCCCCAGGTCTGGCGGACAAACGCGCGCGCCCGGTAGAACACCGGATTGGTGCTCGATACCTTGGCCAGCTCGCCGTTGCTCAGCCCGCCCAGGCCGTGCAGCTCGGAAAACGGCACGCCCTGCGTCACCTCCGGATTGAAGTGGAACTCCGCGCCGCGCCACAGGCGCAAGCCAAGATCGAGCGTGGTGCTGAACGAGTAGCTCTTGGCGCGGTCCGCCGTCAGGCTGTTGGCGCCGGAGTAGGCCGCGCCGAAGGACGGCTTGCGCTGCCAGATATAGGTGGTCTGGCCATGGAAGGCGTAGTCCTCGGGGGCATCGGCCTGCACGGGCGCGTCGCTGCTTGTCCCGGCTTTTCCCTGCGCCAGGGCGGGCATGGCCGCCATGCCGGCAAGGCCGGCCAGCGACAAGGCCACACCCGCCAGGCGAGTGGCAAAAAACAGGCGTAGCCGCGCTGGGGCGGCGTGGAAGCGACAAAGCAGCATGAAAAAATCCGGGGAACAGCCGCAGGCAAATTCAGGGGCAAGCCCGGCTGATGGGCGGACGAAGCATAGCCAAGCGTTTATGACATGTCTACCTTGCATTGCTGCGGCGCAACATAATGAGAAGACAAGTTGCTTAAACATCACGTTGTAATCGGCCTTGAATTAATTAATTCACAAATTAATATTATCTGCAGATTCAGGAGCCGCCATGCCGCCTGCTACTGCCACCCCGCCCCCAAGCCGCCGTCCGGGCCGGCCTGCCGCCGGGCATGGGGGTAGCGCGGGCCAGCGCGAGCAATTGCTGGACGCCGCCACCGAGCTGTTCGCCCAGCGCGGCGTTGCCGCCACGCCGATCAAGACCATCGCCATCCATGCTGGCGTCACCCCGGCGCTCGTGCACTACTACTTCCGCGATCGCGACCAGTTGCTTGACGCGGTGGTCGACGAGCGCCTGCAGCCGCTGGTGGAACAGGTGTTCGCGCCGGCCGCCGCCGACAGCGCGGACGCGGCAGCCATGCTGGTGGGCATTGCCGGGCGGCTGATCCGCACCGCCGCCGCCACGCCATGGTTTCCCGGGCTGTGGATCCGCGAGATCGTCGGCGCGGACGGCCAGCTGCATCAGCGCGTGCTGCAGAAGATCGCGCTGCAGCGCGCTGGCCTGGTGATCGGCCCGCTGGCGGCGGCGCGCGCGCGCGGCGAGATCAACGCCAGCTTGGAGCCGGCGCTGCTGATGGTGTCGCTGATCGGCCTGACGCTGCTGCCGCTGGCCACCACCCATATCTGGCGCCGCCTGCCCGGCGCCGGCGCCATCGACAGCGAGGCGCTGGTGCGTCACGTGAGCGCGCTGCTGGCGCACGGCCTGGGGGTACCGCCGATCGCGCCGATACCGCATCCCGGGCCGGCCGCGCCGCCGTCCGCCTGAACCCAGCCTGCCCGCCACGGAGCCCGCATGCCTCGCCACGCTCAGCCTCATTCCTCCCGCCTCGTCGCGAACCTGCGTGCGGGCTGGCCATCGGCCGCCCTGATCGGCGCGGCGCTGCTATCTGCCTGTGGCGAGCCTGCGCCACCCTCCTGGCAAGGTTATGTGGAGGGCGAATTCGTCAGCGTGGCCTCCCCTTTTGCCGGCCGGCTGGACCAGATCTCCGTCCAGCGCGGGCAGCAGGTGGCAAGTGGCGCGCCGCTGTTCGCGCTGGAGGCCGACGACGAGCGCGCGGCCCGGCAGCAAGCGGCAGAACAAGTGCGCGTGGCCGAGTCCCAACTCGCCGACCTGCAGACCGGCAAGCGCGTGCCGGAAGTCGACGTGAGCCGAGCCCAGCTGGCGCAGGCGCAAGCCGCCTCGGTGCGCAGCGCCGCGCAACGCAAGCGCGACGAAGCCCAGTACGCCATCGGCGGAATCGCGCTGGCGCAGCTGGAAGAGAGCCGCGCCACCGCCGCCTCCGACGCCGCCCGCGTGCGCGAGCTGCAGCGCGATATCGACGTGGCCCGGCTGCCGGGACGCACCGCGCAGCAGGCGGCCCAGCAAGCCCAGGTGGCCGCCGCGCGCGCCGCGCTGGCGCAGGCCGAGTGGAAGCTGTCGCGCAAGACCGTGAGCGCGACCCAGGCCGGCCTGGTCTACGACACGCCCTTCCGCCTTGGCGACTGGGTGCCGGCCGGCAGCCCGGTGGTGCGGCTGCTGCCGCCGGGCAACGTCAAGGTGCGTTTCTACGTGCCGCAGGCCGTGCTCGGCGCGTTCAAGAACGGCCAGGCCGTGCGCGTGCGCTGCGATGGCTGCGCCGCGCCCATTGCGGCCACGGTCACCTACATCTCCAGCCAGGCCGAGTACACGCCGCCGGTGATCTACAGCAATGAAACGCGCAACAAGCTGGTGTTCCTGGTGGAAGCGCGGCCCGCACCGGCCGACGCGCCCAAGCTCCATCCGGGCCAGCCGGTCGAGGTGGCAAGGCCATGAACGCGACCGTTGCTCCCCTGGACGGCGGGCCCGGCAAAGCCAGCGCCCTAGCCATCGACGTGCACGGCATCAACAAGCACTACGGTGACAAGCACGTCGTCAACAACCTGACGATGCAAGTCGCGCGCGGCGAGATCTTTGGCTTCCTCGGCCCGAACGGCAGCGGCAAGACCACGTCCATCCGCATGATGTGCGGGCTGCTGACGCCGGACTCCGGCACCGGCACCTGCCTGGGCTACGACATCCTGCGCGAGACCGCCGAGATCAAGCGGCGCGTGGGATACATGACACAGAAGTTCTCCTACTGGGACGATCTCTCAATCCGCGAGAACCTGGATTTCGTGGCGCGCGTGTACGGCATGCCGCGCCGGCGCGAGGTGGTGGACCGGGCGCTCGAGCACCTCGGCCTGGCCAGCCGCGCGCAGCAACTGGCCGGCGCGCTCTCGGGCGGCTGGAAGCAGCGCCTGGCGCTGACCGCCTGCCTGCTGCATGAACCGGAACTGTTGCTGCTGGACGAGCCCACCGCCGGGGTCGACCCGAAGGCGCGCCGCGATTTCTGGGAGCAACTGCACCAGCTAGCGGCGCGCGGCATCTCGGTGCTCGTCAGCACGCACTACATGGATGAAGCCGAGCGTTGCCACAAGCTCGCCTATATCGCCTACGGCAAGCTGCTGGCGCAGGGCACGGCAAGCGAAGTGGTAGCCAGCCAGAAGCTCGTCACCTGGAGCGTGCAGGGCGAGCAGCTCTCCGCGCTGTCGGATCAGCTCAAGGGCGCGCCGGGCGTGGAACAGACCGTGGTGTTCGGCAGCGCCCTGCACGTCACCGGGCACGACGCGCCCGCGCTGGAAGCCACGCTGCGCCGCGTTGCCGGCCCGCAGCACCGGATCGAGCCGATCGAGACCAGCCTGGAAGACGTCTTCATCCACATGATGAGCGGCGCTGAGGACAATATGCGCGCGGGCAAGCAAAAGCAAAAAACCAGGCAGGACGGCAAGGGGGCCCGGGCATGACGCGCGACGCAGGCGAACCGGCCAAGGCCACCAACGGCGCACGCTTCCCGCTCTCCCTGCAGCGCTGGTGGAGCATCGTGCTCAAGGAGTTCCTGCAGCTGCGCCGGGACCGCGTCACCTTCGGCATGATCGTCGGCCTGCCCATCGTGCAGCTGATGCTGTTCGGCTTCGCCATCAACACCGATCCACGCCACCTCACCACCGCGGTCATCGCCGCGGACCAGAGCGAGTTCACCCGCTCCTTCGTGGCCGGCATGCAGGCAACCACCTACTTCAACGTGGTCGGCACCCTGCCCGACGAAGCCGCCGGGCGCGAGGCGCTGATGAAGGGCGAGGTGCAGTTCGTGCTCAGCATCCCGCCCGACTTCACCAGCCGGCTGCTGCGCGGCGAACGCCCGGCGCTGCTGGTGGAGGCGGATGCCACCGACCCGTCCGCCACCGGCTCGGCCATCGCCGCGCTGTCGCAGCTGCCGTTCTCGGTCGCGGACAAGGACCTGCAGGGCGCGCTGGCGCATCTGGCGGGCGGCAAGCCGCCCTTCGACGTGCAGGTGCAGCGGCTTTATAACCCGGAGGGACTCACGCAGTACAACATCATTCCCGGATTGATGGGCGTGATCCTGACCATGACCATGGTCATGATGACGGGCCTGGCAATGACCCGCGAACGCGAGCGCGGCACCATGGAAAACCTGCTTGCCACGCCGGTCAGGCCGCTGGAGGTGATCAGCGGCAAGATCGTCCCTTACATCTTCATCGGCCTGATCCAGTCCACCATCATCCTGCTGGCCGCGCGCTGGGTCTTCGGCGTGCCCTTTGTCGGCTCGGTGGTCGCGGTCTACCTGGCGGCGCTGCTGTTTATCGCCGCCAACCTGACCGTGGGCATCACACTGTCGTCGCTTGCGCAAAACCAGCTGCAGGCGGTGCAGCTGACGTTCTTCTACTTCCTGCCGAACCTGCTGCTGTCCGGCTTCATGTTTCCCTTCCAGGGGATGCCGCGCTGGGCGCAGGCCATTGGCAATGTGCTGCCGATGACCTACTTCAACCGCCTGATCCGCGGGATCCTGCTCAAGGGCAACAGCTGGACCGAGCTCTGGCCGAACGTGTGGCCGATGGCCCTGTTCACGGTCGTCGTCATGACCATTGCAGTGCGCTTCTATCGCCGCACGCTGGATTGAGGAGCCTGCCATGCCAGCCTCGCCACACGGTAAATCCACATCCCGCACGGTCCTCGCCGTGCTGGCGGCAGCCATGCTTTCGGCATGCGCGGTGGGCCCGGACTTCACCGAGCCGGCCGCGCCCGCTGCGCCGTCCTATACCGAGGGCACACAGCCAGCGCGCACCAGCGCCGCCGACGCACCGCACGGCCAGGCGCAAACGCTGGAGAGCGGCGCCGACGTGCCGGCGCAATGGTGGACGCTGTTCCGCAGCCCCGCGCTGGACCGCGCCATCCGCGCGGCGCTGGACGCCAGCCCGACGCTGGCGCAAGCACAGGCCCGCATCGAACAGGCGCGCCAGGAACTGGTGGCCACCACCGGCGCGCGCCTGCTGCCGCGCGTGGACGCCAAGCTCAACACCACGCGCCAGCAGGTCGACTTCAACTCGCTTGGTATCACCGCCTTTCCCAGTCCCGGGCCGTTCACGCTGTACGGCGCCAGCGTGGAAATCTCCTACTCGCTCGACCTGTTCGGCGGCCAGCGCCGCGAACTGGAAGGCCTGCGCGCGGCGGTGGACTATCAACGCTTCGAGCTGGAAGCCGCGCGCCTGACGCTGGCCGGCAACGTGGCCACGGCCGCCATCCGCGAGGCCGGCTTGCGCGCGCAGATTGCCAACACCGAGGCCATCGTGGCGGCGCAGCAGCGCCAGCTCGCCATCACCGAGCAACGCTTGCGCGCAGGCGGCGTGGCGCAGGTGGACGCGCAGCGCCAGCGCAATGAACTGGCGCAGAGCCAGGCCTTGCTGCCGGGCCTGGTGCAGCAGCTTGCGGCCACGCGGCATCAGCTTGCCGTGTACCTGGGACAGGCGCCCGCGAGCGTCCAGCTGCCCGAGTTCCGGCTGGAAGATCTCACCTTGCCCGCCACGCTTCCGGTGAGCCTGCCCTCCGCCATGGCAAGGCAGCGCCCGGATATCCGCGCGGCCGAGGCGCTGCTGCACCAGGCGTCGGCCAATATCGGCGTGGCCACCGCGCAGCTCTACCCGCAGCTCACGCTGTCCGGCAGCGCCGGCACGCAGGCGCTCTCCGCGCGCGATCTGTTTGGCAGCCTCAACGTGTGGTCGCTGGCCGCGGGGCTGGTGCAGCCGGTGTTCCGGGGCGGCGAGCTGGTGGCGCGCAAGCGCGCGGCGCAAGCGGCCTACGCGCAATCGCTCGCGGCCTACCAGCAAACGGTGCTGCAGGGCCTGCGCGAAGTCGCGGATTCGCTGCGCGCGCTGGAGGCCGATGCCAACACCTTGCAGGCGCGCGCCGACAGTGCGAAACAGGCCGCCGATACGCTGTCGATCGTGACCGGCCAGTATCGTCTCGGCGGCGTCAGCCAGCTTGCGGTGTTCGATGCCGAGCGGCAGTACCGGCAGGCCGCGCTTTCGCTGTCGCAGGCTACCGCCAGCCGCTTTACCGATTCCGCGGCGCTGCTGCAGGCGCTAGGGGGCGGCTGGTGGCAGGCAGAAGCGGCCGCTGCGCAGTGAAGCGTAGTGCTAATGCTAGTGCTAGCGGTGCCGTCTCGACATGAAGATGGCGCACGCCAGCCCGCTCGCACCGCGAACGGCGCGGCGCTCAACGCCCCAGGAAACCGCGCAACCGCCGCACACCTTCATCCAGCCTCGCCGGATCACACGCGTAGCACCACCGCACAAAGCCCTCCCCCTCGTCCCCGAACGCGCTTCCCGGCGCCAGCCCGAGCCGTGCCTCGCGCACCAGCTGCTTGCACAACGCCAGGCTGTCGCTGGCGCCGGCCAGCCGGAAGAACACATACATGGCCCCCTCGGGCGCATGCACATCCACGCCCGGCACCACAGCCAACGCACCCACCAGGTGATCGCGCGCCGCGCGCAGCCTGCCGACCAGTTCACGGGTAAAGGCCTCGCCCTCCCGCACCGCCACAATGCCGGCTTCCTGCACGAAGGACGGCGCGCACGACGTGTTGTACTCAACCAGCTTGCCCAGGTCGTCGGTGAGCGCCGCGGGCAGCACCATCCAGCCCAGCCGCCAGCCGGTCATCAGCCAGGCCTTGGAGAACGAGTTGACGCAGATCACCCGCTCGTCGCGGCTGGCGATATCCAGGAACGACGGCGCGATGGCGCCATCGCCTTCGCCGTAATACAACCGTTCGTACACTTCATCGGCAATGATCCAGATGCCATGGCGCCGGCAGTGCGCGAGCACCGCTTGCTGGTCCGCGCGCGACATCACCCAACCGGTCGGGTTGTTCGGCGAGTTGATCATGAGCAAGCGCGTATCAGGCGTCAGCGCGGCCAGCAGCTTGTCGAGATCCAGGGTCCAGCCGTGCGCGCCGTAATCGAGCGAGACGGTTTCCACCTCGGCGCCAAGGATCTTGGGGATTTCCACCAGGTTGGGCCACAGCGGCGTGACGGCAACCGCGCGGTCACCGGGCCCGGCCACCAGTTGGGCAGCCAGCATCAGCGCGTTGACGCCGGCGCTGGTCACCACCACATTGTCCAGGGCGGTGGCGCCATGCAGCGCGCTGACGTAGTCGGCCAGCGCGCTGCGCAGCGGGGCAATGCCCAGGTTGTGCGTGTAGAACGTCGCCCCGCCGGCCAGTGCCCGGCTGGCGGCGTCGCGGATAAAGGCGGGCGTGACCTGGTCGGATTCGCCGAACCAGAAGGGCAGTACGTCGGGCAGGCCGATGCCGGCATTGGCCACCTCGCGGATGCGCGAGGCGCGCAGGTGATGGACGGTGGCGCGGGCTGCGGCCGGGGCGCACGCAAAGCCGGACGGGCTGGTGGACATCTGAGCTCCTTGCGGTGTAAGGGTCGGACTGCGGGTCGGACTGCGGAACCCACAGAGCGTACCGCAAAGGCACTGCCGCCGGTATGCCCGGCAGCATGCCGAGCTGGCTGGCTAACGCCCGGGCCCGCCGGAGTCGTCCTGCTGCGGCCAGCCGGGTTTCATCCGCAGGCCAAAGCTGCTGCGCGGCTGCACGTCGCGCTCGGGGCGCAGTGCGTATTGGTCGTGGTTGACCTGCGGTGCGGTGGTGGCTTGCTGAACGGCCCGGGAGGTTGGCGCCGGCGCCGAGGCCGCGCGCTTGCCCGCCTTGGCAGGCGCGCGTGCGCCGCTAGCGTCCGATGCGGCAGCGGGTGCCGCCAGCGCGGACGTGCTGGCCAGGGCGAGCGATAGCGCCGTCACGATGGCGGGTAGGGAGGGGAGGGAGAAAAGGGAAAGGGGTTTTGCTATCACGCTGTCATGCGGCGGCTACGCATGGCCCGCCCGGCCGCCACCTCTGTGGCGCACGGCTGGACTGGCGGCGGCCACCAGTTGCTGAATCCGTCATTGTGTCAGCTACCGGGGCCGCCGGGTGAAAACGGCCTGCAGCCTCGCCCTCCGGGGAGGGGCGAGGCCGCCGCGCTGGCTTTACTGCGCCGCCGCAAGGCGGTGCCCGGCGTCGTTGCCGCTCTCCGGCATTGCCTTGCCAGCCGACTTGCCGCGGGCCAGCACCGGCGCCAGCGCCGCGCCGGTGTGGCTGGCCCGCACCCGCACCAGCCCCTCGGGGTCGGTCGCGGCGACAATGCCGCCGCCCGCCACGCCGCCTTCCGGGCCCAGGTCGAGGATCCAGTCGGCCTCGGCGATCACGTCGAGATCATGCTCGATCACCACCACGCTGTGCCCGCCATCGGCCAGCCGGTGCAGCACGCGGATCAGCTTGGCCACGTCGGCCATGTGCAGGCCCACGGTAGGCTCATCCAGCACGTACAGCGTATGCGGCGCCTGCTGCCCACGGCGGGTGATGTCGTCCCGCACCTTGGACAGCTCGGTCACCAGCTTGATGCGCTGCGCCTCGCCGCCGGACAGCGTGGGCGACGGCTGGCCCAGCGTCAGGTAGCCCAGGCCCACGTCCTTCATCAGCTGCAGCGGGTGCGCGATATTGGACATGGCGGAGAAAAATTCCACCGCCTCGTCGATCTCCATCGTCAGCACGTCGCCGATATTCTTGCCGCGCCAGGTGACCGCCAGCGTCTCCGGGTTGAAGCGCTGGCCGTGGCAGACATCGCAATGCACCTTCACATCCGGCAGGAAGCTCATGCCGATGGTGCGCACGCCCTGCCCCTCGCAGGCCGGGCAGCGCCCGTCGCCGGTGTTGAAGGAAAAGCGCGAGGCGGAATAGCCGCGCGCCTTGGCCTCCAGCGTCTGCGCGAACAGCTTGCGCATGGTGTCCCACACGCCGATATACGTGGCCGGGCAGGAGCGCGGCGTCTTGCCGATCGGGGTCTGGTCGACCTCCAGCACGCGGTCGATGCTCTCATACCCGGTGATGGACTCGCAGCCCTGCCAGTTGTGCGTGACCTCCAGCTTGCGGCGCGGCTCGGTGTGCGCCGTGGCCTGCGAGCGCGCGGGCGCCTCGCTGCCCGCCGCCTTGCGCGCGCGCCGCGTGGCCGGCGACGACATCACCGAGCGGCCCACCGCGTCGAGCAGGTTGGCCATCAGCACATCGCGCGCCAGCGTGGACTTGCCGGAACCGCTGACACCCGTGATGGCAACCAGCCGCGCCAGCGGAATGCTGGCGGTCACGTTGCGCAGGTTATGCTTCGTGGCGTTATGCACGGTCAGCCAGCGCTCGGGTACGGCCTCGCTGTTCTTGCCCGCCGGCTTGACCACGCGGCGTGGCTGCAACGGATGCAGGATCGGATGGGCGAGGAACTGCCCGGTCAGCGAATCCGCACTGGCCGACAGCGCGGCCACGCCGCCTTGCGCCACCAGCGTGCCGCCGCGCTTGCCGGCGCCGGGGCCGATGTCGATGATATGGTCGGCGCGGCGGATGGTGTCCTCGTCGTGCTCCACCACCACCAGCGTGTTGCCCTTCTCGCCGAGCTTGCGCAGGGCGTCGAGCAGGATCTGGTTGTCGCGCGGATGCAGGCCGATGGTGGGCTCGTCAAGCACGTAGCACACGCCCTGCAGGTTGCTGCCAAGCTGCGCCGCCAGCCGGATGCGCTGCGCCTCGCCGCCGGACAGGCTAGGCGCGGCGCGATCCAGGCTCAGGTAGCCCAGGCCGACCTCCTCCAGGAACTGCAGGCGGCTGCGGATCTCGCTCACCACGTCGCGCGCAATCTCGCCTTCGCGTCCGGCCAGGTGCAGGCCCTGCACCCAGCGGTGCGTGTCGGATACCGTCCACTGTGCCACTTCCACGATGGGGTGCGCGTCGAAGGTGACCGCGCGCGCCACCGGGTTCAGCCGTGTGCCGCCGCAATCCGCGCACGGGGTATCGGCGACGTCATCGGGCTCTTGCTGCTCCGAGGGCAGCGTCTGCTCGCGCCCGCGGTTGTCGTCGGCCATCACGGTATCGTCGTAGGCCGCACGCTGCTCGCGCGTGAGGGTCAGGCCGGTACCCACGCAGCTGGTGCACCAGCCGTGCTTGCTGTTGTAGGAGAACAGGCGCGGGTCCAGTTCCGGATAGCTGGTGCTGCACACCGGGCAGGCGCGCTTGGTCGAGAACACCGTGGTGCTGCCGACGCGGGCGGTGCCGCCGTTGCCCATGGCATGCTGCAGGCCATCGAGCGGCGCCAGCAGGTGCATCACGCCCTTGCCGGCTTCCAGCGCCTGGCCCAGCATCGCGCGCAGCGCGGCTTCGTTGTCCGCGGACACGATGATGTCACCGACCGGCAGTTCGATGGTGTGCTCGCGGAAACGGTCCAGGCGCGGCCACGGGTCCACCGGCAGGAATTCGCCGTCCACGCGCAGGTGCGTGTTGCCGCGCGCCTTGGCCCATTTGGCCAAGTCGGTATAGACACCCTTGCGGTTGACCACCAGCGGCGCCAGCAGGCCCACATGCTGGCCCTTGTAGTCGCGCAGCAATTGCGCCGCGATGGACTCGGGGCTTTGCGAAGTCACGGGCGTGCCGTCGTGGATGCAATGCTGGATGCCCAGCTTCACATACATCAGCCGCAGGAAATGCCAGACCTCGGAAGTGGTCGCCACCGTGCTCTTGCGGCCGCCGCGCGACAGGCGCTGCTCGATGGCCACGGTGGGCGGGATACCGTACACCGCATCCACCTCCGGGCGCCCGGCGGGCTGCACGATGGAGCGCGCGTAGGCATTGAGAGATTCGAGATAGCGACGCTGCCCTTCATGGAACAGGATGTCGAAAGCAAGCGTGGATTTGCCCGATCCCGACACACCGGTGATCACATTGAATTTGCCGTGCGGGATATCGACGTTGAGCGCCTTCAGGTTGTGCTCGTGCGCGTTGACGATGCGCACCACGTCCTCGCCCTCGATGGCGCGGCGCGCGCGCGCCGCGCGCAATGCGGCCTGCAAGGGCACGCCCGCGTCCTCCGCGACGAAGGCATGGCCGACGGCGCGGTCGTATTGCAGCAGCGCCTTGCCGGTATGCGAGCGCGCGCAGCGCTTGACGTCTTCCGGCGTGCCCACGCACAGCACTTCACCGCCGGCGTCGCCGCCCTCGGGGCCGAGGTCGATGATCCAGTCGGCGGCGCGCACCACGTCGAGGTTGTGCTCGATCACGATCAGCGAGTGGCCGCCATCGAGCAGCTTGCCAAAAGCGCGCATCAGCTTGGCGATGTCGTCGAAGTGCAGCCCGGTGGTGGGCTCGTCGAACATGAACAGCTTGCACTCGTACGGCATCGGCTTGGCGCGCGTATTGCTCGCCTGCGCGGTCTCGGCCAGGTAGCCGGCCAGCTTCAGCCGCTGGGCCTCGCCCCCCGACAATGTCGGCACCGGCTGGCCCAGCTTCACATATTCCAGGCCCACGTCGACGATCGGCTGCAGCACGCGCAGCACCGCCGCGTCGCCAGCGAAGTACGCCACGGCCTCGCTCACGGTCAGCTCGAGCACATCGGCCACGCTGAGCGCGCGCGGCGGCTGGCCGGGCAGCGCGCGCTCGATCTTCACTTCGAGGATCTCCGCGCGGTAACGCCGTCCATCGCAATCCGGGCAGCGCAGGTAGACGTCGGAGAGGAACTGCATCTCGACGTGCTCGAAGCCCGAGCCGCCGCAGGTAGGGCAGCGCCCATCGCCGGAGTTGAAGCTGAACATGCCCGCGGTATAGCTGCGCTGCAGCGCCATCGGCGCCTTGGCGAACAGCTTGCGGATCTCGTCGAAGGCCCCCACATAACTGGCCGGATTGGAGCGCGCGGTCTTGCCGATGGGCGACTGGTCGACGAACACCACATCGGCCACCTGTTCCGCGCCGGTAAGGCTGCGAAATGCGCCGGGCGCATCCGTGGACTTGCCGAACTGGCGCGCCATGGCGGGATACAGCACGTCCTGCAGCAAGGTGGACTTGCCCGAGCCGGAAACGCCGGTCACGCACACCAGGCGCTGCAGCGGGATCTCCACGGTGACGTCACGCAGGTTGTGCTCGGAGGCGCCTTCGAGCACGATGCGCGGCGTGGCGGCATCCACCGCGCGAGGTTGCCAGCGGGAAAGATCGGTTACCTGGCGATGGCCGGCAAGATATTCGCCGGTGAGCGTGCCCGAACCGCGGATATCGGCAGGCGTGCCGTCAAAGATGATGTTGCCACCACGCTCGCCCGGGCCGGGGCCCATGTCGATGAGCCGGTCTGCCGCGAGCATCACCGAAGGATCGTGCTCCACCACCACCAGCGTATTGCCGGCGTCACGCAGGCGATGCATGGCCTCGACGATGCGGTTCAGGTCGCGCGGGTGCAGGCCGATGCTGGGCTCATCCAGTACGAACAGCGTCTTGACCAGCGAAGTGCCCAGCGCGGTGGTGAGGTTGATCCGTTGCACCTCGCCGCCGGACAGCGTGCGGCTCTGGCGGTCCAGCGTCAGGTAGCCCAGGCCCACGTCGCACAGGTATTTCAGGCGCGTGCGCACTTCGGCCAGCAATAGCTTGAGCGCGTCATCGAGCATCAGGCTCGGCAGCGTGAGCTCGTCGAAGAACTTGCGGATGCGCTCGATCGGCATCAGCATCAGGTCGTGCACGGTGAGGCCCGGCAGCGCTTCGAGCTGCGTGCGGTCCCAGTCCACGCCGCGCGGCAGGAAGCGCTTCTCCGGCGCGCACACGGCGTCCGCACCCGGCTTGCTGCCCAGGCGCCACAACAGCGCCTCGGTCTTCAGCCGCGCGCCGTCGCAGGTCTCGCACGGCGTATAGCTGCGGTACTTCGATAGCAGCACGCGGATGTGCATCTTGTACGCCTTCGACTCCAGGTAGTCGAAAAAGCGCTTGACGCCATACCAGTGCGTATTCCACTTGCCGTTCCAGTCCGGCGAGCCGTCGATGACCCAGGCGCGCTCGGCCGGGGTGAGGCTCGACCAGGCCACGTCGCGCGGAATGCCCGCCTTGGCGGCGTAGCGCATCAGGTCGTCCTGGCACTCCTTCCAGGCCGGCGTCTGCATCGGCTTGATGGCGCCGCCGCGCAGCGTCTTGCGCTCGTCCGGGATCACCAGGCCGAGGTCGACGCCGATCACGCGGCCGAAGCCGCGGCAGGTCTCGCAGGCGCCGTAGGCGGAGTTAAAGGAGAACAGCGCGGGCTGCGGATCGGCATAGCGGATATCGCTTTCCGGGCTGTGCAGGCCGGTGGAGAAGCGCCAAACCTGTGGCTCCGCGCCCTCATTGGCAGTGTCGGGCACATAGACGTTGACCCGGCCGCTGCCGCGCTTGAGCGATGCCTCGATGGCTTCCAGCGCCCGCACCTTCTCGGTATTGCCGAGACGGAAGCGGTCGGCCACCACGTCCAGCACCTTGCGCGGGCCGGTGGGCGAGGCCACCACGCGCTGCGCCTGCACGCGCGTGTAGCCGCTGACGGAGAGCCACTGCTCGATCTCGGCATCGGTGGTGGTTTCCGGCAGTTCCACCGGGAAGGTGACGACCAGGCGTGGATCGCCCTGGGCTGCACGTGCTTGCAGCTCCGCGTAGATGGTCTCCGGCGAGTCATGCCGCACGGGCTGCGCGGTCTGGCGGTCGAACAGCTCGGCGGCGCGCGCGTACAGCAGCTTCAGGTGATCGTTGAGCTCCGTCATCGTGCCGACCGTGGAGCGCGAGCTGCGCACCGGGTTGGTCTGGTCGATGGCGATGGCCGGCGGCACGCCGTCCACCCGGTCCACCTGCGGCCGGTCCATGCGGTCCAGGAACTGGCGCGCATAGGCGCTGAAGGTTTCGACATAGCGCCGCTGCCCTTCGGCGTAGAGCGTATCGAACACCAGGCTCGATTTGCCCGAGCCCGACGGCCCCGTCACCACGGTCATTTCGCCGGTGTGCAGGTCGAGGTCGAGATTCTTGAGATTGTGCTGACGGGCTCCGCGGATACGGATGACACCGGATGACATGGGATGCGTCCTTTAAAGCGTGGCTTGCGAGTGGCTAGCTGATAGCTTGCGTGCGGCGTGCGAATTGCGAAGACAGGCCTGGCAGGGCACACGGGCCCCGGGAGCGCGGCGAAAGCCTTCGCGAGTCGCGGTGTTGGTACGGTCAGGCCGCTATCCTATCCCGAAGGACGGCAGCGTGCCGCGCGCTGAAGTGTGGCGCTGACATCTCCTGACAGCACGGTGTCAGGAGGAAATGGGGACGGATTGGAAAAAGGAAAGGCCTGCGAGGCGCCCGGCACGTTGCCGGGCGCCTGCCCACCCACCAAGGCGTGCTAACCCGAAAGCACCGGCAAACAGCCACTGCCGCCAGGTCCCTCAATGGGTTGCAGGCAAGCGGTAGCCGTCGTTGAGGGTCTTCAGGAACACGATGACGTCGCGGATCTCCGCCTCCGACAGCGCGGCCTTGCTGCCTGGCGCGCCGCCAAACGGGGGTTCCATATTGACGTTGTCACGATACCGCACCGGCAGGTCGTCGAACTTGTCGATGCTGCCGTCGGCCTTGCGCGGGTACCACTTGCCGGGATTGCTGTCCCGTTGCACGTAGAAACGCAACACCTCTTCCAGCGAATGAAAGGCGCCGTTGTGGAAGAAGGTCTTGCGTTGCGCCACGTTGCGCAGGCCAGGCGTGCGGAACAGGCCACAGTACTCTGCGCGCGCCTTCAGGTCGGTGCGATCCGGCCCGCACAGGCCCATGTCGAAGAAGGCCGGATCGGCATTGACCGCCAGCTTGCGGTTGCGCGGCACGCCCAGCGCGATGAAGCCAAAATCGCTGAAGGCGGGAAAGACGCCATCGGCGCTGATCGCGCTGGGGTGGCAGGCCGCGCAGTTGCCCTTGGCGGGATCGTTGAACAGACGCAGGCCGCGCGCTTCCTGCTCGCTCAGCTTGACCTTGCGCCGCAGGAACGCATCGTACTTGCTGCTGTAGGGATAGAACTCGGACGGGGTTTCCTGGAACACCTCGAGCGCCATCAGCGCTGCCTGGAAGGCTACCTCGTCGCGCTCCAGGATGTCGGCGCCGAACACCTCGCGCAAGGTCTGTGCATGCTTGCCGGCGCGCAGCCTGGCGGCCACCGCCGCCGCGTCCGCGTTCGCCATCTCATGCGGTGACAGCAAGGGAATGCGGGCCTGCTCGTGCGTGGAAGACGCCCGCCCGTCCCAGTTGTGGCCGCCGGTGGGGCCCTGGTCTTCGCTGTCGTTGCCGTCGTTCTCGTGGAAATGCTCGGAGAACGGCGGCACGTTCTGCACATAGCGCAGCGACGGCGCCGCGCGCGCGCCGGCGCGCAGCATGTCGGGGCCGCCCAGTTGCACCGACAGGTCGTTGGCCGGCCCATAGGCGTGTTCCGGGCTGTGGCAGCTTGCGCACGCGAGCCGGCCGGACGCCGACAACGCGGGATCAAAGAACAGCGCCTTGCCAAGCGCGGCCATGGCCGGCACCTGCGGCCGGCGCGTTGCCATCATGGTGTAGAACGCGTCGGCATAGGCTGGCCGCGAAGGCGCGGCGACCTGGCTGGCAGCCGGCGCGGATGCCGGGGCCGCGGCCACGCCCTCCTGTGCGGACTTGCCACAGCCCGCCAGGGTCAGGGCGAAAGACAGCAGCAAGGCCCCCGTGGCAAGGCGGCGGATCGGGGAAGGAACTGGCGGCAGAACAAAGCGCGGTGGCATCTGTGCGGCGAAGTGGAATGGCCAGGGCGGGATGGGTGCGGCAGCCCAGGCACAGGAGATTCAGGAACGGGCCGCCACGCTAGCACGCGTGCATGACAGCGGCATGTCATGCGTGGCGGATGTCTTTTTCTCGTCCCGGCGCCATCATCAATCTGACATGGAGCGGCGCGAGAATCGCGCGGCTGTCCCAAAAAAACCGCCTTACACATAACGAAAAAAGGATATTCCATGCGCCGAGCCTTAAGACTTTATCCCCTTGCAGCGGTGGCCGCCGCTGCCATGGCCGCCTGCGGCGGCAGCGACTCCGGGAGCGGAAGCACGCCCGCAGCTGTCACCACCTCGGGCGTGGTGACCGGCAGCTATTTCGAGCACGCCAAGGTCTGCATCGATGCCAACAACAATGGCAAGTGCGAAAGCACGGAGACCAGCACCTACACCGACAAGAACGGCGCCTTTACGCTCACCGGCCAGGGCGCGATCGCCGCCGAGATCGGCAGCGACGCCTTCCGCAACGATGACACCGGCGGCCACGCAGCCGTGACCCGTCCGCTGGTGTTCCGCGCACCGGCCGGCGCCAACGGCGTGCTCAGCGCGATTACGACCGAACTGGTCGCGCTCATGGAGTCCAACGGTGGCGACCTCACCGCGGCCAAGGCACGTCTGGCCGCCCGCATCGGCGTGACGGCGGACAAGCTGCTGGCCGACCACAACAAGGAAACCGACAAGACCATCAAGGCGACCCTGCAGGCGGAGATCGATCAGACCATCGACCTGATCGCCGACTCGGTGGCCGGCGGCGGCGACATCGCCCAGGCCCTGCGCGACGGCGTCGCCAAGCGGGTCGCCCTCGACAACATCAAGACCGTGGTGGTGATCTATGCCGAGAACCGCGGCTTCGACAATCTCTACGGGCTGTTCCCGGGCGCCAACGGCGTCCCCGGCGTGAACCCCACCTCGACCGGCACCGTCGAACCGCAGAAGGACTTCGACGGCTCCGTGCTGCCGGTGCTGCCGCCGACCTGGGGCGGGTTCACCGCGCAAGGGCAAAGCCTGCAGCTGCAGCAGGCCAGCACCGCCAACTGGCCGAACAAGCCGTTCCAGATCGACAATCCTGCCGGCGTCAACGGCACCGGCACATTTGTCTCGCAATCCGTCACCACGCGCGACCTGGTGCACCGCTTCTACAACAACCAGATGCAGATCAACGGCGGCAAGAACGACAAGTACGCCGCGTTCTCGGACGCGGGCGGCCTGACGATGGGCTATTACGACGGCAGCCAGATGCAGATGTGGCAGCTCGCCAAGCAATATGTGCTGGCCGACAATTTCTACATGGGTGCATTTGGTGGCTCGTTCCTGAACCACCAGTACCTGATCTGCGCCTGCGCGCCGCAGTACCCGAACGCCGACGCGGCCACCTCGCCGGCCAAGAACTCGATCTCGGCGATCGATCTCGACGCCAATGGCAACTTCGTGCGCCTGACCCCCGGCACCGGCAACCCCACCTCGGTCCTCTCCGGCAAGGCGGTGTACCAGAACGACAGCACGCTGACGCCCAAGGACGCCAGCGGCATGTTCTACGCGGTCAACACCATGCAGCCGGACTACCAGCCGAGCGGCAACAAGCCCGCCACCACCGATGCCACAGGCCTCTACGCCGACCCCACCAAGGCGACCACGCTGCCGCCGCAGACCCAGACCACCATCGGCGACCTGCTGAACGCGCGCGGCGTGAGCTGGGCCTGGTACGCCGGTGCCTGGGCCAAGGCCACGCAGGACCCGACCGCCATCTACAACAACACGGTGCCCAACTTCCAGCCGCACCACCAGCCGTTCAACTACTACGCCAACTTCGACCCGGTCACCCAGGCTGCCAACCGCAGCGCGCACCTGAAGGACTTCGACAGCCAGTTCCTGCAGGACGCCGCTGCCGGCAACCTCCCTGCGGTCACCTTCTACAAGCCGCAGGGCAACCTGAACCAGCATCCCGGCTACGCGAGCGTGGCCGACGGCGACAAGCATATCGCCAGCGTGATCGCGCAACTCCAGCAGAGCCCGCAGTGGAAGAACATGCTGATTCTCGTCACCTACGACGAAAACGGCGGCTTCTACGACCACGCGCAAGTGCCCGCCGGCGACCGCTGGGGCCCGGGCACGCGCATCCCTGCGATCCTCGTGTCGCCGTACGCGAAGAAAGGCTTTGTCGACCACACGCAATACGACACGGCCTCGGCGCTGCGCTTCATCACCCGCCGCTTTGTCCTGCCGACCCTGCCGGGCCTGCAGCAACGCGATACCGCCCTGCTCGCGAACAAGGGCAAGGCCATGGGCGACCTGACCAACGCGCTGGACTTCACCGCCATGCCGCACTGAGCACGCACGGCGCCTTCGAGGAGCCAAGAAACAAAAAACCCCGGGAGTCAACGACTCCTGGGGTTTTTTGTTTGCCGGTGCAGGCCGTACCGACTGTGTCGGCCTGGGATGGCGGGGATGCTCAGAACGATTTAGAACGGAATATCGTCGTCCATGTCTTCAAAGCCGTTCGACGGAGCCTGCTGCTGGCGACGCGCGCCGCCAGCACCTTGCTGGCCGCCGGCAGCCTGGCCGCCACCGCTGCGCGCACCGCCGCCGTAACCACCGCCACCGCCCGACGATTCGCGGCCACCACCATAGCCACCGCCGCCACCACCCATGTCGTCGCCACCACCGCCGCCACCACCGCCCATGCCCTGGCGCGAGCCCAGCATCTGCATTTGCTCAGCCACGATTTCGGTGCTGTACTTTTCCACGCCGGACTGGTCGGTCCACTTGCGGGTGCGGATGCGCCCTTCGATATAGACCTGCGAGCCCTTGCGCAGGTACTGGCCGGCGATCTCGGCCAGCTTGCCGAAGAAGGCGATGCGGTGCCACTCGGTGGCTTCCTTCATCTCGCCGCTGGTCTTGTCCTTGTAACGATCGGTGGTCGCCAGGCGGATGTTGCTCACGGCGTCGCCGCTGGGCAGGTAGCGGGTTTCCGGATCCGCGCCCAGGTTGCCGACGAGGATGACTTTGTTGATCGATGCCATGTGAATGTTCTCCCAGGGCCACGCCCTCTGCTGCAAGCGGCGTGGCGATGCCTTGACTGTTGACTGATGCGTAAACGAATAACGCGCCCCCGGCCAAGAAGTCGGGCGCGCGGTCATGCTAGTGCCTAATTACGGCAAAAAGCTATACGAAGTGATGCGGGCAGCCCTTGCGGACCAATGACCGCAGGCCGCCAACTTCAGGCAGCGACGGCCTGGGCACTGCTTTTCCGGGCCGGCGGCGACTTCATGTTCCAGGCGATTATAAGCCAGAGGAGGAGCACCGCGGCGCAGCCGATGAAGACCGCGCTACGGCCTTCGTGCTTGAGCAGCCAGCCACCCACGGCGCCGCCCAGGAACAGTCCCATCGCCTGCGTCGTGTTGTAGACGCCAAGCGCCGCCCCGCGCGCGGCGGCGGCGTAGCGCGACACCAGCGAGGGCTGCATGGCTTCCAGCACGTTGAAGGCCACGAAGAACAGCAGCAACACGCCCACGATGCCCCACAGGCCGTGCACGGCGGCAAACAGCAGTTGCACCGCGGTCATCAGGCCGACCGCGCCGAGCAGCACGGGGCGTACCTTGCCATAGCGCTCGGCGGCCATCATCGGCCCGAGCATCAGCACGAAGGACACCAGCACCACCGGCAGGTAGACCTTCCAGTGCTGGTCCAGCGGCATGCCGGCATCGCTGAGCATGGCCGGCACCACCATGAACATGGCCACCTGCGACGCGTGCAGTGCCAGCACGCCCACGTTCAGGCGGACCAGGTCGGGGTTGAGCAGCACGCTGCGAAACGGCAGCCGCACGGGATGCGGCGGCGGCGGCGTGGGCACCAGGAACAGGGTCACCAGGATGGCGACCACGCCCAGCACCGACATCAGCGTGAAGATCCCGGGCATGCCGATGCTGTGCAGCAGCGGCGAGGCAATCACCAGCGACAGCGCGAAGGTCAGGCCGATGCTGCCGCCCACCATGGCCATGGCCTTGGTGCGATGCTGCTCGCGGGTCAGGTCGGCGATGCAGGCGGTGATGGCTGCCGAGATCGCGCCCATGCCTTGCAGCGAGCGGCCGATGATGATGCCGGACAGCGTGTCGGAGTTGGCCGCCACCAGCCCGCCGGCGACAAACAGCAGCAGGCCCGCCACCATCACCGGCTTGCGGCCAACGCGGTCGGACAGCCAGCCGAGAGGAATGTGCAGGAAGGCTTGCATCAGGCCGTAGATGCCCATGGCCAGGCCCACGCGCTGGGCGTCGTGGCCATCGGGCAGGCCATGCGCATATTCGGCGAACACGGGCAGGATAAGGAACAGGCCCAGCATGCGCAGCGCAAAAATACTGGCGAGCGAAATGCTGGCCCGCACTTCCATGCCGGTCATGCGGTCGCGCCCGGCAGCGGGCTGAACCTTGGAATCGTCGGCCTTGGCCGCATCTTGGGAGGAGCTATGGATCGACGACATTGCGATCGTGGGGAATTTCTATGACGGATTGCCGGGTCGTGCACCGCGCACGCACCGCATCACCCCAATGCTGACGGGGCGGCGACAACTTCGATCCATGGCCGGAGCGGAAGTTGCGGCGCTTCTGCCACCGTTGCTGCAGGGCGCAGTCAATTGGCCCAAGCAACCCCCGGAAACCGAAGTTCGGTATATTAACAGGTTTGCTCCGCTGCGCTTTCGGCTCCGAATCGGACACCGCGAGCCCCGGCGCGGGCCGGCAAAGCCCGGCCTGAGGCTGGCCTGAAGCCGGTCGCAGCCCTGCTGGCATGCTTTTTTCTTGAAATTCCGTGAGACCCGGCCTGTCGACCCGACCGGCGGCCCCGCCTGGCGAAGACAATCGGTATATGGAAGAAATTAGAATCCGTGGTGCCCGTACCCACAACCTGAAGAACATCAATCTCGATCTGCCGCGCAACAAGCTGATCGTGATTACCGGGCTGTCCGGATCGGGCAAGTCCTCGCTCGCCTTCGATACCCTGTACGCGGAGGGCCAGCGCCGCTACGTGGAGTCGCTGTCGGCCTACGCGCGCCAGTTCCTGCAGCTGATGGAAAAGCCGGACGTCGACCTGATCGAGGGGCTATCGCCCGCGATCGCCATCGAACAGAAGGCAACCAGCCACAACCCGCGCTCAACCGTGGGCACGGTCACCGAGATCCACGACTACCTGCGGCTGCTGTTCGCACGCGCCGGCACGCCTTACTGCCCCGACCACAACCTGGCGTTGCAGGCGCAAAGCGTCTCGCAGATGGTCGACGCCGCGCTGGCGCTGCCGGAAGACACCAAGCTGATGATCCTGGCACCGGTGGTGGCCAACCGCAAGGGCGAACATTCCGACCTGTTCGACACCATGCAGGCCCAGGGTTTCGTGCGCTTTCGCATCCGCTCCGGCGGCGGCACCACGCATGAGGCACCGGCGGTGGTCTACGAGGTGGACGCGCTGCCCAAGCTGAAAAAGACCGAGAAGCATTCCATCGACGTGGTGGTGGATCGCGTCAAGGTACGCCCGGACATCAAGCAACGACTGGCGGAATCGTTTGAGACCGCGCTGCGCCTGGCCGATGGCCGCGCCATCGCGCTGGAGATCGACACCAACCAGGAGCACGGGTTCAGCTCCAAGTTTGCCTGCCCGATCTGCTCGTACTCGCTGCAGGAGCTGGAGCCGCGGCTGTTCTCGTTCAACAACCCGATGGGCGCCTGCCCGAGCTGCGACGGCCTGGGCCAGATCACCTTCTTCGATCCCAAGCGGGTGGTGGCCTTCCCTAACCTGTCGCTGGCCTCGGGCGCCATCAAGGGCTGGGACCGCCGCAACCAGTTTTACTTCCAGATGCTGCAAAGCCTGGCGGCCTACTACGACTTCGAGCTCGATACGGCCTTCGAGGACCTGCCGGCCGAGGTGCAGGAAGTCGTGCTGCACGGCTCGGGCGACGTGGAGATCCCGTTCACCTACATGAACGAACGTGGCCGCACCACGGTGCGCGAGCATGCCTTCGAGGGCATCATTCCCAACCTGGAGCGCCGCTACCGCGAGACCGACTCCATCGCGGTGCGCGAGGAGCTCGCCAAGTACCAGAACAACCAGGCCTGCCCCGCCTGCCACGGTACCCGCCTGCGCACCGAGGCGCGCCACGTCAAGCTGGGCGAGAACGACCAGGCGCGCGCCATCTACGAGATCAACGGCTGGCCGCTGCGCGACGCGCTCACCTATTTCCTCACGCTGGACATGCACGGCGCCAAGCGCGAGATCGCCGACAAGATCGTCAAGGAAATCAGCGCGCGCCTGAACTTCCTCAACAACGTGGGGCTGGATTACCTGTCGCTCGAGCGCAGCGCCGACACGCTGTCGGGCGGCGAGGCGCAACGCATCCGGCTGGCGTCGCAGATCGGCTCCGGCCTGACCGGCGTGATGTACGTGCTGGACGAACCTTCCATCGGCCTGCACCAGCGCGACAACGACCGCCTGATCGGCACGCTCAAGCACCTGCGCGACATCGGCAACTCCGTGCTGGTGGTGGAGCACGACGAAGACATGATCCGCGCCTGCGACTACGTGGTCGACATCGGCCCGGGCGCCGGCGTGCACGGCGGCATGATCGTGGCCGAAGGCACGCCGCAGCAGATCGAGCAGTCGGCCAATTCGCTCACCGGGCAGTACATGTCCGGCGCGCGCCGCATCGAGGTGCCGAAAGAGCGTGCCGCGCCCGACGAGGAAAAGCTGCTGCGCATCATCAACGCAACCGGCAACAACCTGCGCAACGTCAGCGCCGAGATCCCGGTGGGCCTGCTCACCTGCGTGACCGGCGTGTCCGGCTCGGGCAAGTCGACGCTGATCAACGACACGCTCTACCACGCGGTGGCGCGCCACCTGTATGGCTCCACGGCGGAGCCGGCCGCGCACGACCGCATCGACGGGCTGGAGCATTTCGACAAGGTCATCAACGTCGACCAGAGCCCGATCGGCCGCACCCCGCGCTCCAACCCCGCTACGTACACCGGCCTGTTCACGCCGATCCGCGAGCTGTTCGCGGGCGTGCCCTCGGCCAAGGAGCGTGGCTACGATCCGGGCCGCTTCTCGTTCAACGTCAAGGGCGGGCGCTGCGAGGCCTGCCAGGGCGATGGCGTGATCAAGGTCGAGATGCATTTCCTGCCGGACGTGTACGTGCCTTGCGACGTCTGCCACGGCAAGCGCTACAACCGCGAAACGCTGGAGGTGCTCTACAAGGGCAAGAACATCCACGAAGTGCTCGACATGACGGTAGAGCACGCGCACGAGTTCTTCCTGGCGGTGCCTGTCGTGCGGCGCAAGCTCAAGACGCTGCTGGACGTGGGCCTTGGCTACATCCGGCTGGGCCAGTCCGCCACCACGCTCTCGGGCGGCGAGGCGCAGCGCGTCAAGCTGTCGCTGGAGCTGTCCAAGCGCGACACCGGCCGCACGCTCTACATCCTGGACGAGCCCACCACGGGCCTGCACTTCCACGATATCGAGCTGCTGCTCAAGGTCATCCACAAGCTGCGCGACCAGGGCAACACGGTGGTCATCATCGAGCACAACCTGGACGTGATCAAGACCGCGGACTGGCTGCTCGACATGGGCCCGGAGGGCGGTGCGGGCGGTGGCCAGGTGATCGCCAAGGGCACGCCGGAAACGGTGGCGGCTAGCCGCGCGAGCTTCACCGGCAAGTACCTGGCGCCGCTGCTCGAGCGCCGCTGACCACGGTGCGCACGCGTTTCCGCCTCATCCTTTGCGCCTGGCAATGCGCGCTGCTGCTCGGCAGCGCCGCCGTTGCCGGCCCGGCTGTGGCGCAAGCCACCGTCACGCCGATCGACCTGGCCGCGCCGGCGGCGCGAGCACTCGATGAACCCGCCGCGCCGGCGGCATCCGCTCCGCCCGCGCAAGGCGCCCGGGAGGCCAGTGCCGCCAGCGCTGCCCAGGTACCTGCCAAGGCGAGCGGCGCTGTATCCGGCAATCTGGCGCTGACGCTGGGCGGCGCGGCCGTGCTTGTGGCCATCGCCGCGATGCTGCAGCGCGCGCGCCGCAGACGCCGCCCGCCCTCCTCGAAGTAGGCCCGCGCTGCGCCTTGCATTCGACCTTGCCCGGCCTACCATAGACTGCGCAAGGCCGCGCCTCCTGAAGCCCTTTCCGGGGCTGGCACAGGCCAATGCAGGAGCACGGCCATGGAACTCACCGTAGTGCCGATCGCCAAGCCCGAGGCGACCAACTTCATTTTCGGGCAATCCCACTTCATCAAGACCGTGGACGACATCCACGAGGCGCTGGCCGGCGCGGTGCCGGGCATCCGCTTTGGACTAGCGTTCTGCGAGGCCTCGGGCAAGCGCCTTGTGCGCTGGTCCGGCACCGACGAGGCGATGATCGACCTGGCGTGCCAGAACGCGCTGGCAATCGGTGCCGGCCACTGCTTCCTGGTGTTCCTTGGCGACGGCTTCTATCCGGTCAATGTGCTCGCGACCGTGCGCGCGGTGCCGGAGGTATGCCGGATCTATTGCGCCACGGCAAACCCGACCGAGGTGGTGGTAGCGCAGACCGCGCAGGGGCGCGCGGTGCTTGGCGTGGTAGATGGCGCTTCGCCGCTCGGGCTGGAAACCGAGGCTGACATTGCCTCGCGGCGGAACCTGCTGCGGGAGATCGGCTACAAGCTGTAGCCACTCCTTAGTGGCTCCTTAGTGCGCCTGCGCGGACGGCACAGCCCTGGCCGGGGGTTCGCCATCATCTTCCTTCATGCGGCTGCGGTTAAGCACGCCAGCTTCTTCCAGCACCGGGTAGGCGGTGGCGCAGAACAACGAGTTCAGGCGCTTGAGATCGCTGATCACGTCGAGGTGCAGCGAGCTGGTCTCGATGCTCTCGGCGGTCTGCACGGCGATGCGTTGCAGGTGGGTGCGCGCGTACTGGCGCTCCAGCTCGCGGAAAGTCGCCTTCTCCGCCATTAGTAGCTGCGCGCTTTTCAGGTCGCCGGAGAGGAAAACCGACAGCCCGAGCCGCAGGTTGGCCACCACGCGCGCGTGCATCTGCGAGATCTCCTGCATGCCCGCTTCCGAGAAGGCCAGGTTATGAGCGATCTTCTTTTCGCGCGCGTCTTGCAGGATGCGCTCGATGATGTCGCCGGCATGCTCGAGGTTGATGGTGAGCGAGATGATTTCCGTCCAGCGCCGGCCGTCGCGCTCATCCAGCGCCTCCAGGCTGATCCGGGTCAGGTAGAGCTTGATCGCGGTGTAGAGATCGTCCACCTCGTCGTCGATGCGGCAGGTGGCGGTGGCGAGCTTGGCATCGTTGGTGCGCAGCACGCGCAGCATGTTGTCCAGCATCTGCTCGATGCGGTCGCCGATGCGCAGCACCTCGCGCGCGGCATTGGACAGCGCCAGCGCCGGCGTGGGCAGCGCGGCGGGATCGAGGTGGCGCGGGGTGACCTGGCTGTCGCCGGTGTTGCGCCCGGGCAGCACCGCCTCGCACAGGCGCGCCAGCGGACCGGTGGCGCCCAGCAGCAGCACTGCCAGCGCCACATTGAAGAGCAGGTGGAAATTCACGACCAGCCGCTGCGGATCGGCGTCGACCAGCGCCAGCAGGTGTTCGGCCTGCCCCAGCAAAGGCAGCGCGATCACGCAGCCGAGCAGGCGCGACAGCAGGTTGCCCAGCGTGACGCGCTTGCCGGGCTGGTTGTTGCCGGAGGTGGTCAGCAACGCGGAAATGCCCGAGCCCAGGTTGGCGCCTAGCACCAGCGCCATCGCCACATGCAGGGACACCACCCCGGCCGAGGCCAGCGCCCCGCAGAACAGCACCACCGCCAGGCTGGAATAGCAAAGGATGGTCAGTAAGGCGCCAATCAGCATGTCCAGCGTGGGGTCTCCGGTGAGCGTGCCGAACAACACCTTGACGCCAGCCGCTTCCACCACGGGGCGGGTGGCAATGGAGATCAGCTCCAGCGCCAGCGTGATCAGCCCCAGGCCGATCAGCACGCGGCCCACGTGGCCAGGCTTGTTGCCCTTCCAGGACAGATGCAGGATCACGCCAACGAAGATCAGCAGCGGCGACAGCCAGGACAGGTCCAGCGAGAACACTTGCACCATGATGGCGGTGCCGACGTTGGCGCCCAGCATGATGGCCAGCGCCGGCGCCACGGCAATCAGGCCCTGGCCGACGAAGGAACTGACGATGACGGCGGTCGCGTTGCTGCTCTGGACCAGGCCGGTCACGCCGAGGCCGGCGGCAAAGGCCGTGAACCGGTTGGAAATGCTGGACGAGAGCACGTGGCGCAGGTTGGCGCCATACACGCGCAGGATGCCGACCTTGACGATGTTGGTGCCCCACACCAGCAGCGCCACGCCGGAAAGCAAATGTAGTAGTACGCCCATGCTGCGCCCTTATGCCCTTATGTGACCGGTGCCTCCATTGCGGATCGCAAGATTTCGCCCGGCCATCGTATCGTTGTCAATGGGGCATTATGCGCCTGCCGGCATGTGTGGGCAACGCCATGTCCACGCGGTGGAAATGGCCGCAAGCCCAATGCGCAAGCCGCTCGGAGAGCGGCCGTCAATGCGGGTCAATGCCCGTCAAAGCGGCAAACCGTGAACAGCGGCAGGCCGCTATCCAGCAGGTGGCGCGAGCCGCCGAGCTCGGGCAGGTCGACGATGGCGGCGCCTTCCACCACGGTGGCGCCCAGCCGCTCAAGCAGCTTGCGGCCAGCCATCATGGTGCCGCCGGTGGCGATCAGGTCGTCCACCAGCAGCACGCGGTCACCCGGCTTGCAGGCATCGGCGTGGATCTCCACCGTGGCGCTGCCGTACTCCAGCTCATACTCCTCGGCCACGGTCTCGAACGGCAGCTTGCCCTTCTTGCGGATCGGCACGAAGCCCAGGTTCAGCTCGTACGCCACGATGGCGCCCAGGATAAAGCCGCGTGCGTCGATGCCGGCCACCACGTCGAGCTTGGCGTCCATGTAGCGGTGCACAAAGACATCGATCAGCACGCGCAGGGACTTGGGATCCTGCAGCAACGGCGTGATGTCGCGGAACATCACGCCGGGCTGGGGCCAGTCCGGCACGGTACGGATGCGTTCGCGCAGGTAGTGGGTAACGTCGCCAAGGGCGGACGACTGGATAGTGGTGTTGGGCATGGGGACTCGTTCGGGCAGCCCGCCAAATCGGCAGGCTGGATGCGGTAATGGGTTACCACCCGGGCTGCCGCAAACGGCAACACAATGGGCAACGCCTGGGCGGATGGCACGCTTTGCGGCGTGGCTCCCCCAGGACAACCGTAACCATACAGGAGACAGCGATGGCGAAAAAGATCTTGATGCTGGTCGGCGACTACGCCGAAGACTATGAAACCATGGTGCCTTTCCAGGCACTCCAGATGGTGGGCCACACGGTCCATGCGGTGTGTCCGGACAAGGCGGCCGGCGCCAGCTGCCCCACCGCCATCCATGATTTCGAGGGCGATCAGACCTATAGCGAAAAGCGCGGCCACAACTTCGCGCTGAACGCGAGTTTTGCCGATGTGGATCCGGCGGCCTACGACGGGCTGGTCATCCCGGGCGGGCGCGCCCCGGAATACCTGCGCCTGAACGAGCGGGTGCTGGAAATCGTGCGGCACTTTGCCAGCACCAACAAACCAATCGCCGCGGTGTGCCACGGCGCCCAGCTGCTAGCCGCGGCCGGCGTGCTGGAAGGCCGGACCTGCTCGGCCTATCCGGCCTGCGCGCCCGAAGTGCGCCTGGCGGGCGGAAAATATGCCGACATTCCAGTCGACCAGGCCTACACGGATGGCAACCTGGTAAGCGCACCGGCCTGGCCCGCGCACCCGGCGTGGCTGGCGCAGTTCCTTGCCGTCCTGGGCACCAGGATCGTACATTAGAGGCTACCGAACGCGGCCCGCGAGCCCACCTAGGGCTATCGCGGGCCGTTAAGCACGGGAGTTCTTCTATGTGTGAAATCTTCATCCGGGCTACCCCGCAGTCGTACCAGGGCCAGTCACGCTCGCTCCGGCTGCATGGCGTGGCCACCAGCATCCGGCTGGAAAGCCTGTTCTGGGAAGTGCTCGAAACGCTGGCACGCCGCGATGGCATGAGCGTGGGCCAGCTCATCACCCGGCTGCACGACGAACTGGTGGCCTACCGGGGCGAGGCGGCAAACTTCACGTCCTTCCTGCGCGTATGCTGCCTGCGCTACCTGATGCTGCAAGGCGAAGGCCGCATTCCCGCCGACCCGCGCGTCCCGATCGGCTCGCTCGACGCGCGCTCCGTGCTAGAGGGCCTGCCGGCATCGTGGGCGGAAGAGGCGCACACCGGCAGCCGCGTGGCGGCATGAACCCGAACTTGCGGCCACTGAGCGCATAGCGCAGGCTCAGCCGGCCAGCATGCGCGCCTCGGCCGCTTCCAGCGCCTCTGGCTGGCCGCGCAAGACCACGATATCGCCCGGCTCCAGTACGGTATCGGGCTCCGGATCGAACGCGCGGATGCCACGCCGGCGCACCGCCGTCACTTCCACCCCGATACGGTCCAGCCCGAGCGCGCCCAGGCGCCGCCCCACCGACGTGGCCTCCGGGCCAAGCGAAATGGAGTGCAGCCGCACGGACTCTCGCTCCACCATGTCTTCCTCGTCGTCACGGCCGTGGAAGTAGCCGCGCAGCAGGCTATAGCGCGCATCGCGCGCCTCCTGCACCCCGCGCACCACGCGCCGCATCGGCACGCCCAGCAGCACCAGCGCGTGCGAGGCCAGCATCAGGCTGCCCTCGATGCTTTCCGGCACCACCTCGGTGGCGCCCGCCTTTTGCAGGATATCGAGCTCCGAGTCGTCCATGGTGCGCACGATCACGGGCAGCGCCGGCTCCAGTTCCTGCACATGGTGCAGCACCTTGAGGGCCGAGGGCGTGTTGTTGTAAGTGATGATCAAGGCGGCCGCGCGATGCAGGCCCGCCGCGATCAGCGCCTCGCGCCGGCCCGCATCGCCGTACACCACGGTATCGCCCGCGCCGGCGGCTTCGCGCACCCGGTCCGGGTCGAGGTCCAGCGCCACGTAGGTAATGCCCTCGCGCTCCAGCATGTGCGCCAGGTTCTGGCCGCTGCGGCCAAACCCGCAGATGATGGCGTGCTTCTCGGTCTGCAGGCTCTGCACCGCGATGCGCGTCATGTTGAGCGACTGCATCAGCCATTCGTTGGCGGTAAAGCGCAGCACGATGGCGTCGCTGTACTGGATCAGGAACGGTGCCGCCAGCATCGACAACAGCATCGAGGCCAGGATGACCTGGATCAGCACCGGGTCGACCAGGTTCAGGCCGTCGATCTGGTTAAGCAGCACAAAGCCGAACTCGCCGGCCTGCGCTAGGCCCAGGCCGGTACGGATCGCCACCCCCTGGCGCGAACCGAACAAGCGGGCCAGGCCGGAGATCAGCACCAGTTTGAAGACAATGGGCACCACCAGCAGCGCCAGCACCAGCCACAAGTGATCGAGCACCACATGGATATTGAGCAGCATGCCGATGGTGACGAAGAACAGCCCCAGCAGCACATCGCGGAAGGGCTTGATGTCCTCCTCCACCTGATGGCGATACGGCGTCTCGGAGATCAGCATGCCGGCCATGAAGGCGCCCAGCGCCATCGAAAGGCCTAGCCGCTCGGTCAGCGCGGCCATGCCCAGCGTGACCAGCAGCAGGTTGAGCATGAACAGCTCTTGCGAGCGGCGCGCCGCCACGATGTGGAACCAGCGGCTCATGAAGCGCTGGCCGACGAAGAAGATCAGGCTCAGGGCCACCACGATCTTCACCGTGGCCAGGCCCAGCGCCATCATCAGGTCGCCCGGATCGCGCGAGAGCGCCGGGATCACGATCAGCAGCGGCACCACGGCCAGGTCCTGGAACAGCAGGATGCTGATGATGTTGCGCCCGTGCTCGCTCTCCAGCTCCAGCCGCTCCGACAGCATCTTGGACACGATGGCGGTGGATGACATGGCCAGCGCGCCGCCCAGCGCCACCGAGGCCTGCCAGGACAGCGGAAACAGCCAGTTGAACGCCCAGCTCGCCGGAATCACGGCCAGGAGCGACAGCACCACCTGCGAGCCGCCCAGGCCGAACACCTGCCGCTTCATCGCCTTGAGCTTGCCCAGGCTGAACTCCAGGCCGATCGAGAACATCAAAAAGACCACGCCGAACTCGGCCAGGTATTTGGTTTGCGCGGTATCGCTGGCCAGGCCGAGCGCATGCGGCCCGATCAGGATGCCCACGACCAGGTACCCCAGCATCGGCGGCAACTGCAACATGCGAAACGCGACCACGCCAAACACGGCGGCGGCCAGCAGGACAAGGGTAAGGTCCAGCGGAGAGTGCATCGACAGGGTCAGGGTACGCCGCGCCGGGCACCGGGCCGGCCCGGTGCGGGCGGCCCTGCCGGCGGATTACGGCAAGCGCGATGGCCGCCCCGGCCGCCCGATCCCAGGAACAGCCCAAGCGCCATCGCATTCGTTGGTATACTTCGTCGCCATGATAGCTAATTTCAATGCGGATCGAGCACTTAGGCTCGCTCGCGAAACCCTCCAGATCGAAGCCGACGCCGTCGCTGCCCTCGCAGGCCGCCTGGACGACGGATTTGCGCAAGCCGTGCAACTGACGCTCAATTGCAGCGGGCGCGTCGTCGTGTCCGGCATCGGCAAGTCGGGCCACATCGGCCGCAAGGTCGCGGCCACGCTGGCCTCGACCGGCACGCCCGCGTTTTTCGTGCATCCGGCCGAGGCCAGCCACGGCGACCTGGGCATGGTCACGCGCGACGATGTGCTGATCGCCTTTTCCAATTCCGGAGAGACCGCCGAGTTGCTTTCGATTGTCCCGATCGTCAAGCGCATCGGCGCCAAGCTCATCTCCGTGACCGGCAACCCCGCCTCCACGCTGGCCCAGCTGGCCGACGCGCACCTCAATGCCGGCGTGGAAAAAGAAGCCTGCCCGCTCAACCTGGCCCCGACCGCCAGCACCACCGCCGCACTGGCGATGGGCGACGCGCTCGCGGTGGCGGTGCTGGATGCCCGCGGCTTCGGCGAGGAAGACTTTGCCCGCTCGCATCCGGGCGGCGCGCTCGGGCGCAAGCTGCTGACCCACGTGCGCGACGTCATGCGCAGCGGCAACGCGGTGCCCAAGGTACGCGAGAGCACGCCGCTGGCACAGGCCCTGATGGAAATCACCCGCAAAGGCATGGCAATGACCGCGGTGGTGGACCCGGACGACCGCCTGATCGGCGTCTTCACCGATGGCGACCTGCGCCGCCTGCTCGAAACCCCGCGCGACTGGAAGACCGTACCCATCAGCGAGGTCATGCACCGCACACCGCATACCGTCGGGCCGGACCAGCTGGCCGTGGAAGCCGTGCAGGTGATGGAGGCGAACCGCATCAACCAGATGCTGGTGGTCGACGCAGAGCGGCGCCTGGTCGGCGCGCTCCACATCCACGACCTGACCCGCGCCAAGGTCATCTGAGGCCAGCCCATGCCTATGCGGGAAATCCTGTCCTCCCTGAGCCGGCTTGCCATGCGAGCCCTGCCCCTGCTGCTGATGGCACTGGTGGCGGGCAGCACCTTCTGGCTGGTGCAGGTCAACTCCCCGAAAGAAGCGGACACCGGGCCGGTAGGCAAGAAGCATGAACCGGATTACTACATGATCCGTTTTTCCGCGACCGAGCTTGCCGAGGACGGCAACACCAAGCTGCGCTTCACCGGCGACAAGATGATCCACTTCGAGGACGACCAGACCTACGAAGTGACGCGCCCGGCCATGCGCTCCTATGAAATCGACCGTCCGCCCGTCACCGGCCACTCTGATCGCGGCACGATGAACGCGGAAGGCTCGGTCATCGACCTGTTCGGCAATGCCTTCATCGTGCGTACCCAGGGCCCCGACCCCGCCAAGGATCCGCAGATGACGGCCGCCTCGGAGTATTTCCAGGTGCTGGTGAACGATGACATCGTCAAGACCGACAAGGCTGTCAAGCTGACCCGCGGCCCGTCGGTGATGACCGCCAACGGCCTGGTCTTCAACAATGTCACTCGCGAAGTACAATTGCTGGGTAACGTACGCGGCACCATCATCACGGGGCCGCCGCCGGCGAGTCCCACGAAGTAGCCCCGAAGCCGCCCGCGGGCACCAACCGCCCGCGTCAACCGCCATCACGCCAACATGAATCCATTCCCGACGACTTCGTCCTGTCTGCGCCGCAGCACGGCCGCTTTGCTGACGCTGGCCGCCGTCCTGGGCCTCACGCTGGCCGCGCCCGCCAGCGCCGAAAAGGCCGACCGCGAAAAGCCGCTGGTCCTGGAGGCCGACAATGCCAGCTACGATGACGTCAAGCAGGTCTATGTACTGACTGGCAACGTGGTGCTGACCAAGGGCACCATGGTGCTCAAATCCGACGCAGCCGAAGTCCGTACCGATCCCGAGGGCTACCAGTACGCGGTCGCGACCTCCAAGGGCGGCAAGCAAGCCTATATCCGCCAGAAGCGCGACAACGTCGACGAGTACATCGATGGCTGGGGCGACCGCATCGAATATGACGGCAAGCAGGAGTTGTCCAAGCTGATCGGGCGCGCCCGCATGGCCCGCCTGGCCGGCGCCAAGCTGGTCGACGAGATCCGCGGCGCGGTGATCACCTATGACAGCCGCAACGAGTTCTACACGGCCAGCGGCGGCGCCGAGAACGCGACCGCGGGCAGCCCGTCGGGCCGCGTGCGCGCCGTGCTGTCGCCCCGCCAGGAGCAGCCCGCCAGCGGTGCCGCAGCCAATCCGCTGCCGCTCAAGCCGGCAACTGCCCCCGTCAACCCCTGACCTGACGCCGCCACGTCCCTGATCCACGGATTCTGACTTCACCTTCATGACCGCTACCCAAACCGCACCGTCCCAGCCCGCCACCCTGAAGGACAGCAGCACGCTGGTCGTGCGCCACCTGAAGAAGCGCTACGGCTCGCGCACCGTGGTCAAGGACGTGTCGCTCGACGTGAAGAGCGGCGAGGTGGTCGGCTTGCTGGGCCCCAACGGCGCGGGCAAGACCACGTCGTTCTACATGATCGTGGGGCTGGTGGCGCTGGACGAAGGCGATATCGTGCTCGACGACAAACACATCAGCGGCCTGGCCATCCATGAGCGAGCACGCATGGGCCTGTCCTACCTGCCGCAGGAAGCCTCCGTGTTCCGCAAGCTCAATGTGCAGGAAAACATCCGCGCAGTGCTGGAGCTGCAGCTCAACGATGGCAAACCCCTGGGCAAGGCCGAGATCGAGCGCCGGCTGGACACCCTGCTGGATGACCTGCAGATTGCCCACCTGCGCGACAACCCGGCGCTGTCGCTGTCCGGCGGCGAGCGCCGCCGCGTGGAAATCGCCCGCGCGCTGGCCTCCGCGCCGCGCTTCATCCTGCTCGACGAGCCCTTCGCCGGCGTCGACCCGATCGCGGTTGGCGAAATCCAGCGCATCGTCAGCTTCCTCAAGGCACGCAATATCGGCGTGCTGATCACCGACCACAACGTGCGCGAGACGCTAGGCATCTGCGACCACGCCTACATCATCAGCGAAGGCGCGGTGCTGGCGTCCGGGCAGCCTGAGGACATCATCGCCAACGAGTCGGTGCGCAAGGTCTACCTGGGCGAGAACTTCCGCATGTAAGGGCGCGCGGCGCCTGCCGCGCATCGCCCCCCGGGCGGCTTCGGTGTCGCCTTTTATCCTTCAAACGATCATAGCGACACCAGCGATAGCAATTTCCGTTCCATCAGTACGGAAGTTGGGCATAAAATAGGTCGCATGAAACCGTCGCTACAGCTCCGCCTCTCGCAGCATCTCGCGCTTACGCCGCAACTCCAGCAGTCGATCCGGCTGCTGCAACTGTCCACGCTTGAACTGCAGCAGGAAGTGGAACAGGCGCTGACCGAGAACCCCTTGCTCGAGCGTGAGAACGACTGGCTGGACAGCCCGTTGCGCGTGTCTTCGGACGGCTCGGTGAACCTGCAGAGCGCGCCCGCGCCAGCGCCCGCCGATGGCCAGGGCACCAGCGAGAACCGCCCCGATGGCGCGCCCGAAGCCGACGACAGCTACTCTGACAGCAATGAGGATTACGGCAGCGACTGGAGCCTGGACGACTTCGCCCGCCGCCCGCAAGGCGAAGACGACGAAAAAACCCCGATGCAGCTGCGCGACGCCGAGCCCACGCTGCGTGAACACCTCATGGAACAGCTGGCGCCGCTCAAGATTTCCCTGCGCGACAAAGGGCTGGCTATCTTCCTGGTCGAGTCCCTGGACGATGACGGCTACCTGAGCACCACGCTCGAGGAAATCTGCAGCGAGCTGCCGGAGGAGCTCGAGTTCGAGGTCGACGAGATCCAGGCTGTGCTCACGCTGCTGCAGAGCTTCGATCCGCCGGGCGTCGGGGCACGCAACGCCGCCGAGTGCCTGGCGCTGCAATTGCGCAGGCTCAAGCATCCGCAGCGCGAACTGGCGCTGAGCATCGTCACCAACCACCTCGAGCTGCTGGCGGTGCGCGATTACACGCGCCTTAAAAAGGCGCTGCAAGTGGACGAACCGGAACTCAAGGCCGCACATGAACTGATCCGCTCGCTCGCGCCCTATCCCGGCCATGCCTACAGCCGGCCAGAAGCGGACTTCGTGGTGCCTGATGTTTTTGTTCGAAAATTGAGCGGCGGATGGATCGCCCACCTCAACCCGGATGTGATGCCGCGGCTACGCATCAACGACATGTACGCGCAGATTTTGCGCGGTGCAAAAGGCGATGCAGGCGCGGCCGGACTGCAGCAAAAGCTGCAGGAAGCACGCTGGTTGATCAAGAATATCCAGCAAAGGTTCGACACGATATTGCGCGTCGCACAAGCCATTGTCGAACGTCAAAAGAACTTCTTCACCCACGGTGAAATTGCGATGCGCCCCTTGGTTTTGCGGGAGATTGCCGATACACTGGGTTTACACGAGTCCACCATCTCTCGGGTGACTACCAATAAATACATGGCAACGCCGATGGGGACTTTCGAGCTGAAGTATTTTTTTGGCTCTCACGTATCCACAGAAACCGGCGGCGCGGCCTCATCAACGGCAATCCGTGCGTTGATCAAGCAATTGATAGGAGCCGAAGACGCTAGGAACCCCTTGTCCGATAGCCGGATTGCCGAATTGCTCGGCGAGCAAGGCTTTGTGGTAGCACGGCGTACCGTTGCCAAATACCGCGAAGCGCTCAAGATTCCCGCGGTCAATCTCCGTAAGACTTTGTAGCCGAGCTGCATCGCCTGCCTGATGCAGCTCTTTCAGAAGGAGAAACGCTATGAACTTCAAGATCAGTGGACACCACTTGGACATCACGCCCCCTCTGCGTGAGTACGTGGAAACGAAACTGGAGCGTATCGTCAGGCATTTCGATCAAGTCATTGGCGTAAGTGTGCTGCTCTCTGTCGACAATACAAAAGAAAAGGACCGGCGGCAGTACGCGGAAATCAATCTACATCTCAAGGGCAAGGACATCTTTGTCGAAGCGCATCATGAAGACCTGTATGCCGCTATCGACGCACTGGTCGACAAGCTCGACCGGCAGGTGATTCGCCACAAGGATCGCGTGCAGAGCCACGACCGTGAAGCGGTCAAGTATCAGATGGCCGCATCGCAGATGCAGCAATGACCGTGCCTGGCGGCCCACATACCGGGCCGTCGGTGTCAGTCCCTTGAAAAATGGAATCAAGCCGCGCCCAGAGCGCGGCTTTTTCGTTGCAGCCTACCCGATCGGGCCACACAGGGGATTCCGCAACGCATATGTACCAGTGTATGCTGTGCAATACATGGTTGACCGGCCTAGCCATTCCGGTGCATGCAGCACCGCTTGAGCGCATCGGCTATTGCAATGCACAAAGCGGAAGCGGGCCTGCTCTATAATGGCCAGACGCCCGACACCGGCATGGGGGGACACCCGGTGGAAACCTCGGGCCTTGGTTTTTTTACCTCTTTCCGCCCGGTGGGACGCCTCCTGGCCCCGGGCCTGCTTACTAGAAAACCCTGCGCATTCCACATGAATCGTTTGGCTAAATTGCTGCCACCCGGCAACATCAACCTCGACGTCAGCGTCACCAGCAAGAAGCGCGTGTTCGAACAGGCCGGGCTCCTCTTCGAGAACAACCATGGCGTAGCGCGCGCGACCGTGACCGACAACCTGTTCGCCCGCGAGTCGCTCGGGTCCACCGGCCTGGGCGCGGGGGTTGCGATCCCCCACGGCCGCATCAAGGGACTGAAGCAGCCACTGGCCGCCTTCATGCGCCTGGCCGAGCCGATCCCCTTCGAGTCGCCCGACGGCAAGCCGGTCGCGCTGCTGATCTTCCTGCTGGTGCCCGAACAGGCCACCCAGCAGCATCTGGAAATTCTCTCCGAGATCGCCCAGTTGCTGTCCGACCGCGAGATGCGCGAAGGACTGGCTACCCTGCCCACCCCCGACGACGTGCACCAGTTGCTGACGCAATGGCACCCTTGATCCGGCACTGAAAGCCCGTCCCTGAAAGCACCCGAATGGAACTCACTGGCGTCACCTCGCAGTCGATCTTCGACGACAACGCAGCCGATATCAAACTCTCCTGGGTAGCAGGACTGGAGGGCGCGGACCGGGCCTTCGATGTCGAGTTCGCGCGTGAAGCCACGTCCGCGGCCGATCTCGTCGGCCACTTGAACCTGATCCACCCGAACCGGATCCAGGTGCTGGGCAAGCCCGAAATCACGTATTACCAGCGCCTCGATGACGAGATGCGCAAGCGCCAGATGGGCGAGCTGATCCTGCTGGAGCCGCCGTTCCTGGTGATCGCCGACGGCATGGAGCCGCCGCCCGACCTGGAACTGCGCTGCACGCGCTCGTCCACACCGCTGTTCACCACGCCGGTGTCTTCGGCCGCGGTGATCGACCACCTGCGCCTCTATCTGTCGCGCATTTCCGCGCCGCGCGTGACCATGCACGGCGTATTCCTCGACATCCTCGGCATGGGTGTGCTGGTGATGGGCGAATCCGGCCTGGGCAAGAGCGAGCTCGGCCTGGAACTGATCTCGCGCGGACATGGGCTGGTCGCGGACGATGCCGTCGATTTCGTGCGCCTCGGGCCGGACTTCATCGAGGGCCGCTGCCCGCCGCTGCTGCAGAACCTGCTGGAAGTGCGCGGCCTGGGCCTGCTCGACATCAAGACCATCTTTGGCGAGACTGCGGTACGCCGCAAGATGAAGCTTAAGCTGGTGGTGCAACTGGTTCGCCGCAACGATGGCGAATTCGAGCGCCTGCCGCTGGACTCCCAGTATCTCGACGTGCTCGGCCTGCCCATCCACATGGTCAAGATCCAGGTGGCGGCCGGCCGAAATCTCGCCGTGCTGGTCGAGGCCGCCGTGCGCAACACCATCCTGCGCCTGCGCGGCATCGACACGCTGCGCGACTTCATGGACCGCCAGCGCGCCGCGATGCAGGCCGATGTCGCATCGCGGGGTCAGGGCCGGCTACTCTAGGTTTGGCGGGCCCACGCCATGCGACCACGACGGGGCCGTTTTCAATTGCTTACATCCGGCCGCGCTTCGATGGTCAACGCGATTGGGGCATAGGCCGTTTTGTGCAGTAATGGGCATTGGGCCCAGCCCGGAGTTGCCGAGCCGACAGGCCAGCAGCCATGAAGTTTTCCACAGCCAGGAGAGCAAGCATGAAAAAATTGATCGCGATGTGCGTGCTGGTAGCCCCGCTTTTTGCCACCGGCGCCTTCGCCCAGAATGCACCGGCCGCTGCACCCGCGGCACCGGCGGCACCTAACACCCAGCAGGACAAGATGAAGGCTTGCAACACGCAGGCCACCGGCAAGAAGGGCGATGAGCGCAAGGCCTTCATGAGCAATTGCCTGTCCAATAAGCCCGCGGCCGCACCCGCCAAGAACAGCCAGCAGGAAAAGATGAAGACCTGCAACGCCCAGGCCACCGGCAAGAAGGGCGACGAGCGCAAGGCCTTCATGAGCGACTGCTTGTCCAAGTAAGCTACCGGCATCACTTGCGGCGCGGACGTGTAAAAATGGCGAACCTCTTCGGTTCGCCATTTTTTCTGGCACGGCGCCGTCATGACGGCGTCATCACCTGATGTTATGCTTGTCGTGCTATGCGCATCATACTTATCACCGGGATCTCCGGCTCCGGCAAATCCGTTGCCTTGAACGTACTGGAAGACGCGGGCTACTACTGCGTCGACAACCTGCCGGCGCAGTTTATCCCGGAGTTGGCCCAGTACCTGGCGGCGCAGGGCTACACCCATCTGGGCGTCGCCACCGATATCCGTAGCCGTGAATCGCTGGACGAGCTGCCCGGCACGCTGCGCGACCTCGCCTCCGAACACCAGGTCCGGGTGGTCTTCCTGACCGCCAATACCGATGCGCTGGTGCAGCGTTATTCCGAGACGAGACGGCGCCATCCGCTGTCGATGCGCGCAGCCATGGCTGGCCTCTCGGCCAATCCCAGGAACGAGAATCTCGCCGATAGTGCCGCCGAGACCGCACTCAACGACACCTCGCTGATCGAGGCCATCGAGATGGAGCGCGAGCTCCTGAGCCCGCTGGCGGAGGCTGCGCACCGCATCGACACCAGCAATGTGCGCACCAATACATTGCGCGCGTGGATCAAGGAATTCGTGCGCGGCGATGACCTCAAGCTCACATTGCTGTTCGAGTCGTTCGGCTTCAAGCACGGCGTGCCCAGCGACGCCGACCTGGTGTTCGACGTGCGCTCGCTGCCCAACCCCTACTACGACCTGGCACTGCGCCCACTGACCGGCCGCGACGAGCCCGTGATCGACTTTCTGCAGAGCCAGCCGATGGTGCTGGCCATGGCCGAGGACATACGCGCCTATGTGGAAAAGTGGCTGCCAAGTTTCATCGCTGACAATCGCAGTTACCTGACCGTCGCAATCGGTTGCACTGGGGGGCAGCATCGCTCCGTGTACATCGCGGAAAGACTTGCCAACTATTTTCGCGCCCATGGTAATGTGCTGGTGAGACACCGCGAGCTCGCGCCGGGCGGCTAAACGCCGCACCGCCAGGTTTCGCGGTCAGGCTCGGCAATCCTCGCCCGAAACCTTTGCTGGCTCAGCATGTCCTCACCCGCCACGCCCGGCTCATCCGCATCGTTCGCCGCCCCGCACAGCACCTCGGCGGGGCCTACGTTGGATAGCCTGCCGCTGTTTCCGCTGCATACCGTACTCTTTCCCGATGGGCTGCTGCCACTGCGCGTGTTCGAAGCGCGCTATGTGGACATGGTGCGCGCCTGCATGCGCGATCGCACGCCCTTCGGTGTCTGCCTGATCGCCAGCGGCAATGAGGTCGCCCGCCCGGACGAGCCCACCATGCCCGAGACGATCGGCTGCCTGGCCGACATCATCGACTGCAATATGGAACAACTGGGTGTGCTGCTGATCAGCGCGCGCGGCCGCCAGCGCTTCCGGCTGCTGGGCCACAGCGTGAGCCCGGACGGCTTGCTGGTCGGCCAGGCGGAATTGCTGCCGCCCGACATCATCGACTGCAAGCTCGAACTGCTGGGCGAATGCCTGGCCGTGCTGCGGCGTATCGTTGCCTCGCTCCATGCCGAGCATCCGGGCGAGCTGCCTTTCTGCGAGCCGTTCCTGTGGGATGACCCCAGCTGGGTGGCCAATCGGCTGTGCGAGTTCTTGCCGGTGCCGCTCAAGGCCAAGCAGATGCTGATGGCGCTGCCGGACGCGGGCATGCGGATCGAGATCGTGCATAAATACATGCACCAGCACCACATCCTCTAAGCAACGTTAAAACAATCCCCCTTGGGCTTGCGCCTCCAGCAGCTTGCGCACCGGCGCGGGCGTGCCTACCGCATCCAGATCGTCCAGTGACAGCCAGCGTAGTGCGGGGCCGTTGGCGGCATCGCGCGCGGTGAGGCCGGTGACGTCGACGCGAATGGCACGGATCAGCAGGCGGAAGTGAGTGAAGACGTGGGTGAGCTCGCCGACCATATTGGCCGTGCTGGGATTGCCGAATTCGCGGGCGCGTTCCAGCGCAGCGTCTTCGGCCAGTTCCGCATCGAAGGGCACGGTATCGACCGGCATTTCGGGCAGGCTCCACAGCCCGCCCCAGATGCCGCTGTCCGGGCGCAGTGCGAGCAGGACCTCGCGGCCGCGGCGGACCAGCAGCATCACGGTGCTGCGCTCGGGAATGGCGGCGCGCGGCTTCGGCGTGGGCAGCACGCCGGTCAGCCCGTCGCGGCGCGCCACGCAGTCGCCGGCCAGCGGGCACGACGCGGCGGCGGCGAGGCAGGCTGGCTTGCCGCGCGAACAGACAGTGGAGCCAAGGTCCATCACGCCCTGGGTGTAGGACACCATGTCCTCGGCTTGCGCCGGCCCCTTGGCGGGCAGGACCGCATCGGCAAGCTGCCACATGCGATTCTCCACCGCCTTGACGCCGGGATGGCCATGGATGCCAAAGAACCTGGCAAAGACGCGCTTGACGTTGCCATCCAGGATCGGCGAGCGCACGCCGGCGCTGAACGCGGCCACGGCTGCCGCGGTGGAGCGGCCGATGCCGGGCAGCGTCACCAGCACCTCGGGGTCGGTCGGGAACACACCGCCATGCTCGCTCATCACGGCCTTGGCGCAGCGGTGCAGGTTGCGCGCGCGCGAGTAGTAGCCAAGCCCGGCCCACAGCGCCATCACCTCATCCGCGCTGGCCTCGGCCAATGCGGCCACGGTTGGCAGCCGGCCGACGAAACGCTGGAAATACTCGATCACCGCACTGACCTGGGTCTGCTGCAGCATGATCTCGGACAGCCAGATACGGTAAGGGTCGCGGGTGTTCTGCCACGGCAGGTCATGGCGCCCGTGCAAGCGCTGCCAGCCCACCACGCGCGCGGCGAAATCGGCAGGAACCACGGCGGGGGAAAGATCGGATGAAACGGCAGGAGAAGCAGCGGGCTTGCGGGGCATCGGGTACGTGACGGGTAAGGCAACACAGCAACAGCGCCGGAAGCGGCGGCGCGTCATGATACCGCCTCGCCGCCACCAGCCCTCGCCACCTGCATTCGCCGCCGGACTTGCGCCGGCCGCGCTTCAGGCCGCGAACGCCCTGGGCTGCCCCTCGTTGGCGTCCGGCTGCAGAATCTGCCTGGAGAAGGATTCGATGCGCCCGCTGCGATCATCCAGGCCGTTGAGCACTTCCTCGAGCTGCGCGATGCGGCTCTCGAGCGTGTCGGTGGCCTCGTGGATGCGCTCGATCGAATCGACCCGGCGGCGCAACTGTTTCTGGTGCTCGCGCACCTGCGCCTCCAGCGGCGTCATCACCGACTTGAGCCAGATCTCGATATCGCGGTTCAGATCGCGGAAGGTTTCCAGCACGCGGGTGGCGATGGTGGAAAACGCGCTCTGCACCAGCTGCGGGCGCGAGCGCGTGAGCATGTTCATGGCGCCGAAGTGCGTGTGGGCCAACGCCAGCGTCTGCTGCAATTCGCTGACGTAGCGCGCGGTGACGAACTGGATCGGCGCAGGCAGCGTAAAGCCATGTTCGGCATTGAAGCGGCGGTACATGCTGTCGGTGAGCTGGTGGAGCTGGGCGATCTTCTGGTCCGCCTCGCTGACCAGTTCGCCAAGCCGCGCGAACAAGGCGTCCATGTCCTCGCGCATGCCGCGCGAGAAGAAACGCTCCTTCATCTGCTCGCGGCGCTCGCGCATGGTGCGGCGCACGTCGCGCAGCTGCAGGCTCTTGATGATGTCCGCGCTATGGCGCCCGAACACCAGCCGCAGCGCCTGGAACTTGGCGATGCTCTGCTCGAACTCTTCTTTCTCCGACTGCACGCGCATCAGCATGTGCTTGACCATCGCGTGGTTCTTGCCGCGCAGCCCGCGCAGCTCGAACAACTGCTCGACGATGCTGCGGCGGCGGCTTTGCAGCAGTTGCTGCGCGCCGCGCGCCATCTCCTCCACCGAGCGCTGCACCTGGTCGGCGACGATCTCGCGCCGCTGCGGGATCAGCTGGTCAGACAGCACGTGCTCGAATTGCGGCAGGCCGCTGCGCGCCAGCAAGTCGTCGTCGTTGGTGACCTTGGCCACCAGGCCCTTCTGCGCCGACACCGGGTAGACGCGCGACTCGTCGATGCCCAGCACATGAGCGCTGGTGGTGACCTGGCGCGTGATCTCGGCCGCGGTCTCGGCCGGCGACTTGAGCGGGTCCCACAGGCCGTCGATCTTGTTGAGCACCGCCAGGCACCCCTTGCGGTGGCCTGCGCTCACATGGCTGCGCCAGAGGTCGAGGTCGCTCTTGGTCACGCCGGCGTCGGCCGCCAGCATGAACACCACGACATGCGCATCCGGGATCAGGCGCAGCGTCAGCTCGGGCTCGGTGCCGATCGCGTTGAGGCCCGGCGTGTCGAGGATGACCAGGCCCTGGCGCAACAGCGGATGCGGGAAGTTGATGACCGCGTGGCGCCAGCGGGAAATCTCGACCATGCCGTCGGCATCGAGCGCGTAGGCGGCGTCGGGATCGTTCTCGTTGTACAGGCCAAGCGACTCGGCCATCTCGCGCGTGACACGGTTGGTCTCGACCACGTGCCGGAACGCATCCAGCATGCCATCGGGCGACGAGGGGTCGAGCGGCACGGTGTGCCAGTGCGCATCGACGTCAAGGAAATCGGCGGTGGAGGCTTCCTGCAGGCGCGTCTCGATCGGCAGCAGCCGGATGCACGGCGCCTCGGCTTCGTCGTAGCGCAGCTCGGTCGGGCACATTGTGGTGCGCCCGGCGGAAGACGGCAGGATGCGACGGCCGTAGTCGGCAAAGAAAATCGCGTTGATCAGCTCGCTCTTGCCCCGCGAGAATTCCGCGATGAACGCCACCTTGAGCCGGTCGCTCTTGAGCACGCCCTGGATGCGCTGGACGCGTTCGTCGGCCTGGGCGTCGTAGAGATCGTGCTGCTGCAGCCAGGAGCGGAATTCGGCCAGGGAATGGAGTACCCCGGTTCTCCAGGCGCCGTATTGTTCGAATTGAAGGGCGAGGGTTGTCATTGGCACTGGGATCGGCTTGGCGAAAAGCCCCCGCGACGGCGCTGCAGGCCTGACATCTTGATGTCCGATGGCCGGCACTCGGGCGGTGACATGGTGTCTTTGTAACACTTTTTTACGTATCTTCAAGATACAGGTTTACGGCGGATTTTTGTGAAATTCGAGTCGCCCGCCGCCCTCCCTGTTGCGCCGGGCCATCGGGTTGGCGCCACATTCGCAAGAAGATGGGCAATCATCACTCTCGTACGGCCTGCGCAACGAGAGCCGCAGGCCCGGCGCCGCCGCACTCAACGTTGGCAGCTCGGGCAGTAGAACGTCGAGCGCTGCCCCTGGACGATCTGCCGGATGGTGGTGCCGCAGACCCGGCATGGATGGCCGGCGCGGTCGTACACGGCGCAATCCAGCTGGAAATAGCCACTGCTGCCATCGCTGCCGACAAAGTCGCGCAAAGTGCTGCCGCCGCGCTCGATCGCGCGGGCCAGCGTGTCGCGCACGGCCTCGGCCAGGCGTTCGCAACGCGCCAGAGACAAGCGCCCGGCCGGCGTGGTGGGGCGGATGCCTGCGGCAAACAGGCTTTCCGATGCATAGATATTGCCCACGCCCACCACGATGTCGCCCGCGAGAAGCACGGTCTTGATGGCCGCGCTGCGCCCGCGTCCCAGGCGATAGAGCCAGGCCCCGTCGAAGCGTGGGTCGAAAGGCTCGATGCCGAGCTTGCTCAGCAGCGGATGGGTCGGCAATTGCGACTCTTCGAGCAGGCTCCACAGCACCGCGCCAAAGCGCCTCGGATCGCGAAAGCGCAGCACCAGGCTGGTGGCTGCGCCGGGCTGTGCATCGCCCGCACCGTCGGGGTCGGCAAGGACCAGGTCAAGGTGATCGTGCGTGCCCGGCGGCGGCGCCTGCGGCAACACCCGCAACGTGCCGGTCATGCCAAGGTGGATCAGCAGCCATCCGGGAGCCTCGCCGTCCGGGCGCACGCACTCCAGCAGCAGGTATTTGCCACGCCGCTCGATGCGCGCGATCACCCGCCCGGCCAGTTGCGACTCCAGATCCGGCTCGACCGGCCAGCGCAGGCCGCGATGGCGCACCACCACTTCGGCAATGCGCCGCCCAACCACATGCGGCAGCAAGCCGCGCCGGGTCACTTCGACCTCCGGCAACTCAGGCATCGAACCTCTCCCTTTTGTGCCACTCAAACCGCCAGAGACCCCAGCCGTGCCGGTGCCATGCGGATAAGCAAAGCATTGTAGCGGCAGGCTACAATGCCTTTACCTTCCCCATCGCCTTTGAGTGCTGGAGCACCCACCCACATGTCGGACCGCCTGGACCGTACCCCGATGACCACCGCTCAACTTCTCTTCCCCCGGCGGCCGCTGCGTCACAGGCTCGCGGCCACGGCTGCCGCCGCGGTGGCAGTCTGCGCCCTGGCGCCGCTCGCCAGCCACGCCGCGCCCGCGGACGGCAAGCCCGCGATGAAGGTCGCCGCGGAGGCCACCACGCCAATCCGCTCGAACCCGCTGCCACCGAAGATGCCCCTGCCGGCGGTGCCACTGACCGCGGACATCCTCTACCGCGTGCTGGCCGCTGAAATCTCCGCCCAGCGCGGCGTGGTCGGCCCCGCGTACCAGACGTACCTGGAGCTGGCGCGCAATACGCACGACCCGCGCTTTGCCCAGCGCGCCACCGAGATCGCGTTCAATGCCCGCAGCGCCCAGCAAGCGCTTGACGCCGCGCGGCTGTGGACAGAGCTTGCGCCCACCTCCGCCGGCGCGCGGCAAGTGCTGTCGACCCTGCTGGTCCTGAGCGGCCGATGGGACGAAGCCGAACCCCTGCTGGCCCTGCAGCTCAATGGCGTGCCGCCGAGCCAGCGGCCGGAGGCCATCCTGCAGATGCAGCAGCAGCTTTCGCGCACCAGCGATCCCGCCGGCGCGGCCGCGCTGCTGCAGCGCCTGGTGGCCAACGACCTGAAGTCGGCCGAGACTCACCTTGCCCTCGCGCGCGCCAAGGAAACCGCCAACGATATTCCTGGCGCCCTGGCGGAGCTCGACGAGGCCCAGAAGATCCGTCCCGACTTCGAAGGCGCCGCGCTGATGGCTGCCGAGCTGCGCGCCGACAGCGCGCCGGACCAGGCCATTGCCGGGCTCAAGGCGTTCGTCGACAAGGCCCCGGCCTCGGTCAACGGGCACATCACGCTGGCCCGCCTCTACCTGCAGCAAAACGACCTGCAAGCCGCGCGCTCGGAGTTCGAGACGCTGCGCAAGATTGCGCCGAAGGATCCGCGCGTGCCGCTCGCCCTCGGCCTCACCAGCCTGCAGTCCAAGCGCTACGACGAAGCCGAGCTGTACCTGAAGGAATACCTGCAGCTCGCCGAGCAAGTGCCGGCGGCCAGCCCGGATATCGCCTACCAGTACCTGGCGCAGATCGCCGAGGAAAAGAAGGACTACCCGGCAGCCGTAGCCTGGCTCGACCGCATCGACGACGCCCGCCTCGCGCCGGCTGCAGCCGTCAAGCGCGCGCAGTTGCTAGGCCGCATGGGCAAGCTCGACGACGCCCAGGCGGTATTCAATGACATGCTGGCCGATGCCGAGGATATACCCGAGCCCGACCAGCGCGCGCAGCGCATGACCGCTATCCGCCAGGCCGAAGTTGGCATGCTGATCGACGCCAAGTCCTATGACCGCGCCCGCAAGGTGCTGGATGAACGCGCCGCGGCGGAGCCCGACAACTCGGACTGGGTCTATGAACTCGCCATGCTCGATGAGCGCGAGAAGCGCTACGACAGCATGGAAAAGCTGCTGCGCCGCGTGATCGCCATGCAGCCGGAAGCCAAGCAGGGCTACAACGCGCTGGGCTATTCGCTTGCGGACCGCAACGTGCGCCTGCCCGAGGCCCTCAAGCTGCTGGAAAAGGCCTCCGCGCTGGGTCCGGACGATCCCTACATCATGGATAGCCTGGCCTGGGTCAAGTTCCGCCTGGGCCAGTTGCAGCCGGCCGCCGAACTGCTGCGCAACGCTTACGCCAAGGCACCCGAGGCCGAAATCGGCGCCCACCTCGGCGAGGTGCTGTGGCAACTCGGCCAGCAGGACGAGGCACGCAAGACCTGGACCGAAGCCGCCAAGATCGAGCCGGATAACGTCATCCTGATCGACACCCTGCGCCGCTATAACGTCCCGCTCTCCGCGCTGTCCAAGTAGCATCCTGCCGTACGCAGCCGTCACGCGGCATTCCGATCACCCGCAATCATCCGCCGCCCGGCCCTCGCGCCGGGCCGGCAGCCCGGCGCCCAGCGGCGCCGGCGCGCACGCCAAACGCCATGCCCAGATCCCGACGCCTTGCCCTGCTCTGCCTGAGCGCCCCCTTATGGCTCGCCGCCTGCGCCAGCATCACGCCCACGCGGCAGTTCGATGCCGGCGAGACCGCCCAGGCTCGCGACCTCAGCGGCCGCTTCGCCGCCAACTACGTGCGCTATGGCCGCGATGAAGGCGTGCAGGGCAGCTTCCAATGGCATGAGCAAGGCCGCAATGTGCGCCTGGACCTGATCTCGCCGCTGGGCCAGACCCTGGCGGTGGTCACCTCCACGCCTTCCGGGGCCACGCTCGACCTGCCCAACCAGCCACCACGCAACGCGCCCGAAGTCGATACCTTGCTGGAGGAAGCACTTGGGTTTTCGCTGCCGGTGGCAGGCCTGCGCGACTGGCTGCACGCGCGCCCCGCACCCGGCAGCCCGGCGCGCACCACGCGTGACGACAGCGGACGGCTGGCCACCCTGGCGCAGAACGGCTGGACCGTGCGCTACGTGGCATGGCAGGAAGCCACGCCCACAACGCCATCCACGCCGGCCACGGCGAGCCCGCGCCGCATCGACCTCGCGCGCGACGGCGCAGCCAACCCGCTCTCGGTACGCCTGGTCATCGATCCGGAGCAAGCACAATGAGCACGGCCCGCACCCTGCCTCCGCCTGCGCTGCGCGACTGCCCGGCGCCCGCCAAGCTGAATCTCTTCCTGCATGTGACCGGACGCCGCGCGGACGGCTACCACACGCTGCAGACGGTTTTCCAACTGGTGGACTGGAACGATACGCTCGACTTTTTCCGCCGCGATGATGGCCGCATCGAGCGCATCAACGACGTGCCGGGCGTACCGGCGCAGAGCGACCTGATCGTGCGCGCCGCGCAGGCCTTGCAGCAAGCTGGCGGCACCCGCTTTGGCGCGGACATCGCCATTGCCAAGCGGCTGCCGATGGGCGGCGGCATCGGCGGCGGCTCATCGGACGCGGCGACCACGCTGCTGGCACTGAATCATCTTTGGGGCCTGGGCCTGGGACGCGACGAACTCAAGCGCATCGGCCTTTCACTAGGTGCCGACGTGCCGTTCTTTGTGCATGGGGAAAACGCGTTCGCGCAAGGGATAGGCGAGGAACTGACGACGGTTGAATTGCCTGAAAGCTGGTTCGTGATCATCCATCCGCGGCAGCATGTTCCGACCGCTGCAATTTTTTCGGACAAGCGCTTGACAAGGGATACGGCGATCACCATAATAGCGGACTTCACTGGATGCACAAACAAGTTCGGTTTCGGTCGCAACGACCTGGAAGCGATAGCAACAGTGAAGTTCGGCGAAGTTGCCCGAGCCCTTGAATGGTTGAGACAGTACAGTCCACATGCAAGGATGACCGGTTCCGGAGCCTGCGTGTTTGCACGATTTAACGACGAGCAAACTGCGCAGCAGGTACTAGACCGGTTGCCTCCCGAATGGGATGGCAGGTGTGCGAAGAGTCTATCGCAACACCCACTCGCAACGCTCGCATAAAGAGTTTTTCGTTCGGCGTCGCATGCAGTTGAATGTGACGATGGACGTACCCGGTTGTGTAGGGGAGTCGCCAAGTTGGTCAAGGCACCGGATTTTGATTCCGGCATTCGAAGGTTCGAATCCTTCTTCCCCTGCCATTACATCCTACAGTGTCCTTACGGACCTGCACGAAAAGCTGCCGGCACTAGCCGGCAGCAATCGTTCCCCCTCCAGTAGCAAGACAGGTGCACCGAATGAGCAGCGAAGGCTTGATGGTTTTTACCGGCAACGCCAACCCCAAACTCGCGGAGGCTGTCGTTCAGCACCTCGGCATCCCGCTCGGGAAGGCCCAGGTCGGTCGGTTCTCCGACGGCGAAGTCCAAGTTGAAATCCAGGAAAATGTTCGCGGCAAGCACGTCATCGTGCTGCAGTCCACCTGCGCGCCGACCAACGACAACCTGATGGAACTGATGGTGATGGTCGATGCGCTCAAGCGCGCTTCGGCACGCAGCATCACTGCCGCCATGCCCTACTTCGGCTATGCCCGCCAGGACCGCCGCCCGCGTTCGGCGCGCGTCGCGATCTCGGCCAAGGTGGTCGCCAACATGCTGGAAGTTGCCGGCGTCGAGCGGGTCCTGACCATGGACCTCCACGCCGACCAGATCCAGGGCTTCTTCGATATCCCGGTTGATAACATCTACGCCTCCCCGGTTCTGCTGGGCGACCTGCGCGAGAAGAACTACGGCAATCTGCTGGTGGTCTCGCCCGACGTCGGCGGCGTGGTGCGCGCCCGTGCGCTGGCCAAGCAGTTGAATTGCGACCTGGCCATCATCGACAAGCGTCGCCCCAAGGCCAACGTGGCCGAGGTGATGAACATCATCGGTGAAGTCGACGGCCGCAACTGCGTGATCATGGATGACATGATCGACACCGGCGGCACCCTGTGCAAGGCGGCCCAGGTGCTCAAGGAACGCGGCGCGCTGAAGGTATTCGCTTACTGTACCCACCCGGTCCTGTCCGGTGGCGCGGCTGCCCGCATCGCCGACTCCGAACTGGATGAAGTGGTGGTGTGCGACACGATTCCGCTGCGCGACGATGCCATCCAGTCCGGCAAGATTCGCCAGCTCTCGACCGCATCGCTGCTGGCAGAGACCTTTACCCGGATCGTCAAGGGCGACTCGATCATGTCGCTGTTTGCCGATTCCTGATAGAATTCAAGGCTTTACCGCGTTTGCGGCTGTTTTTGGGGAGTAAGACCCCTACTACGGCACGTGACGAGGTTCATCGGGCTGTCTGGTCGCGGACAGCCCTCTTACATTTGGAGTCATCATGAAAGTAGTAGCCTTCGAGCGTAGCGTACAGGGAACGGGTGCGAGCCGCCGCCTGCGCAACGCCGGCAAGACCCCCGGCATCATCTATGGCGGCGCAGCCGAACCCAAGATGATCGAACTCGATCACAACGCACTGTTCCACGCGCTGAAGAAAGAAGCATTCCACTCGTCGATTCTCGACCTCGAAGTGGAAGGCAAGGCTGAAAAGGCCCTGCTGCGCGCTTTCCAGATGCACCCGTTCAAGCCGCTGGTCCTGCACGTTGACTTCCAACGCGTGTCGGCCACCGACAAGATCCACGTCAAGGTGCCGCTGCACTTCATGAACCAGGAAAACGCCCCGGGCGTGAAGCTGGGCCATGGCATCGTCAACCACATCCTGAACGAACTGGAAGTGTCGTGCCTGCCGGCCGACCTGCCTGAGTTCATCGAAGTGGACCTGGGCAATGCAGAACTGGGCCAGACCCTGCACCTGTCCGACGTGAAGCTGCCGAAGGGCGTGAGCGCCATCACCCACGGTGACGAAAACCCCGCTATCGCCAGCATCTCGCTGCCGGCCGGCGGCGTGTCGGAAGCTGCCGAAGGCGAAACGCCTGCTGCCTGAGTACCCTGAACGCGGCCTTTGGGCCGTGCAACAGGATGGCTCTCGCAGCCGCAAGAAAAAACCGCCGGCGCGTCCGGCGGTTTTTTTTCGTCCCGAGGTTCGCGTATGCTTGGCTTCTGGCAGCACACCCATGCGCGATGCGAAGCGAGCCGTCAAGGTGTGCCAAGGCCGTATGGCGCGCCTTTTTTGCCTACGTTTTTGGCAAGACAAAAAAGTAGGTCGCCGCCCCGCAGGGGTGGTGAAACTGCAGTTGATTTTGACTTTGCAGTTGTAGTTGCAGCCAAGCCGTTGCCAGCCGCCCCGCGCCTCGTGCGTCGAGCCCCATCAACCAAGAAGTACAACGCATGATCAAACTCATCGTCGGCCTCGGAAACCCCGGGGCGGAATACGAAGCCACGCGCCACAATGCCGGCTTCTGGCTGGTCGACCAGCTGGCCCGCATGGGCGGCGTCACCCTGCGCGTGGAAGGCCGCTTCCACGGGCTGGCAGCGCGTGCCCGGCTGTGGGACCAGGAGATCTGGCTGCTCAAGCCGTCCACCTTCATGAACCGTTCCGGGCTGTCCGTGGTATCGCTCGCGCGCTTCTACAAGATCCTGCCGGACGAGATCGCGGTGGCCCATGACGAGATGGACCTGCCCTCGGGCACCGTCAAGCTCAAGCGTGGCGGTGGCGCGGGCGGCCACAATGGCCTCAAGGACATTTCCGCACACCTGACCACCCAGGACTACTGGCGCCTGCGCATTGGTGTCGGCCATCCGCGCAATTCGGCCGGTGGCGGCGGCGAGCGCGAGGATGTGATCAATTTTGTGCTGAAGCCGCCGCGCCGCGAGGAGCAGCAGGCCATCGACGAGGCCATCGACCGCAGCATCGCACCGCTTGGGTTGCTGGCCAAAGGCGAGTCCGAACGCGCCATGCTGGAACTGCATACGAACCGCTGAAACCGCTGAACGCGCGCGCCCAAACAAAAAGCCCCATCACCGCGAAGGTCATGGGGCTTTTTGTGCTGCGAACTTCGTGCCGCCAGCCGCGGTGGTAGCTCAGGCTGCCCGTTTGGCCGCCGTAAGGAGACGGTAGCGATCCATCAGGATCTCGCGCGTCTCAATGCGGTTGGGATCGTGCGGGATGCAAGCCACAGGGCAAACCTGCTGGCATTGCGGCTCGTCGAAGTGCCCAACGCATTCGGTACATTTGTTGGGGTCGATCTCATAGATCTCGGGCCCCATCGAAATGGCTTCGTTTGGGCACTCCGGCTCACAAACGTCGCAATTGATGCAGTCGTCGGTGATCAATAGTGCCATGGTGTTTCCTTTGAACCCAGCATGTCCCGCGCCCGACTGGCCGCGGCCGACATGTTGCAAGACTCTATCTTATTCCGTTTTGCTGCTGATCTTTTCCGCAAGCCAGCGTTCGACCGAGGGGAACACAAACTTGCTGACATCGCCGCCAAGCACCGCGATCTCGCGCACGAAGGTGCCGGAGATGAACTGGTACTGGTCGGACGGCGTCAGGAACATGGTTTCCACGTCCGGCAGCAGGTAACGGTTCATGCCCGCCATCTGGAACTCGTACTCGAAGTCGGATACCGCGCGCAAACCCCGCACGATCACGCGCGCATTGTTCTTGCGGACAAAATCCTTGAGCAGGCCGGAGAAACCTTCGACGCGCACATTGGGATAGTGGCCCAGGACTTCACGGGCAATGCCTATGCGCTCTTCCAGCGAAAAGAACGGGCGCTTGTTGGGGCTATGCGCCACCCCGACCACGAGCTCATCGAAGATATTGGATGCTCTGCGCACCAGATCCTCGTGGCCCCGGGTCATTGGGTCGAAAGTGCCGGGATAGACCGCGACGACCATGCTTCCTCCTTGTTCTGCCCGCCGCCGGTCCTGGATGGACCGATCGACCCCGCCCACTATGGTGAGGGCTGGAGCCAAGGCTGCGTGACGAGCGTTGGCGACAGCGGCGTAGTGTAACTCTAAACGCGGCACTTGCAAGCCGCCACATCGCGGTTTTGCCGCGCCGCCGCATCTTGCGTTCAGGTGACCGGTCACAATGCTCGCGGCCACTGGCCCTTCAAAGGTTCCTGTGCTGCAGCAAATGGAAGTGCACCGCGCCAGCCCGCGCATGCCGCACGATCTCCAGCGCAGCCGGCACGGGCGCGTCGGGGCCGATCAGGGCGCGATCCGTTTCCACATACACGGCGCCGCCTGGACGTGATAGCCGCGCCGCATGCTCCAGCGCGGGGCCAAGCCAGTCTTCGGCAAAGGGCGGATCGAGGAACACCACGTCGAAGCTGGCCGACGGCATCTGTGCCGCGGTCGCGAATGCATCGCCTTGCACCACCCGGATCTGCTGGGCGTCGAGCCGGTACTGGTTGTCGCGCAGCTGCTTGGCCACGCGCGGATTGGCTTCGACCATGGTGACCTGCTGGGCACCCCGGGAGGCAGCCTCGAAACCCAGTGCGCCGGAGCCGGCAAACAGGTCGAGGCAAGCCAGCCCTGACATGTCCTGTCCAAGCCAGTTGAACAGGGTCTCACGCACGCGGTCAGGGGTGGGACGCAGGCCTTCGGCATCGAGCACGGGCAGCGGCGTGCGCTTCCACTTGCCGCCAATGATGCGGACCTGGGCAGGAGACTGCCGCGGCGAGGGGGATGGGGATCGCCCGCTGGCTGCGGGCGAGGGAGATCGGGTACGCGAATTCATGCCGTGATTGTAGAGCCTGCGGCGCGGAAAAGCGCGGGCGCCGGAAACGCCTCCCGGCGCCCGCGCCTGTCACTGCGTTATTCCGGTCCACCCACGATGACAGTCGCCATGGCGTCCGGGAACACGTGGCGCTGGAAGGCTTCGCGGACCTGGGTACGGGTGACCTTGCCGATCTGGGCGGTCCAGGTGTCAAGGTAGTCCAGCGGCAGCCCATACCAGCCGATATTGGCCACATTGGTCAGCAGCTTGCGATTGCTGTCGATGCGCAGCGGGAAGCCGTTGACCAGATTGTCCTTGGCGGCCTTCAGTTCGGTGTCGGTGGGGCCTTGCGCCACGTACTGCGCCAGCACCTTGCGCACCAGCGCCAGCGCTTCGTTGGTCTGTGCCTTCTTGGTCTGCAAGCCGATGCCGAAGGGCCCTGCCTGCTTGGCCGGCGCGAAGTAGCTGTCGACGCCGTAGGTGAGGCCGCGCTTTTCCCGCACCTCGTCGGTCAGGCGCGAGCTGAAGCCGCCGCCGCCGAGCACGTAGTTGCCCACCAGCAGGGCAAAGTAGTCGGGATCACCACGCGCGATGGCGGGCTGACTGATGGCTACCGTGGCCTGCTGCGCCGGATGCGGCACGCGCTGCTCGCTGGCCGGGATCTTGAGCTGCACGGGGGGCATCGTGGGCGGCGTGGCGCCAGCCGGCAGGCCGCGCGTCAGCTGCTCGGCAATGGTCTCAGCCTGCTTGCGGTCGATGGCGCCGATCAGCGTCAAGACGGCACGCGACGCCGCGAAATTATCCCGCCAGAAGCGCTCGATATCGGCTCGCGTGATCGATTCGACACTGGCCTCGGTCGGCGACACACCATACGGGTGCGACGGATAGATCGCACGCGACACCATCTTGTCGGCGATCACGCCGGGCTTGGTATCGGCCTCGCGGATGGCGGTGATCAGGCGTTGCTTCTCGCGCGCCACCACGGCATCCGGGTAGGACGGCGCCTTGATCAGCTGCCCGGCCAGCGCGAGCGACTGGCTGAGCTCCGGCTCGGAGGTCAGCGTGCGCAGGCCGATGCCGCCGCGATCGCTGCTGGCGGCGCCGCCGAAGTCAGCGCCGGTGTCGGCGAAGGCATCAGCCACCTGCGCTTCATTGCGGGCCGGCTGGCCATCCTGCGCGGCCGCGCCCTTGTCGAGCAGGGCCGAGGCGAGCGTGGCAAGGCCGGCCTTGCCGGCCGGGTCGTAGCGGCTGCCGGCGTCGAAATCCATATTGACGTCGAGCATGGGAATGGACGGGCTGCGCACGAAATACACGCGGGCGCCGGTGGAAGTGGTCCACTGCTCGATCGGGATCGCAGCCAGCGCGGCCTGCGAGGCGATCAGGGCAAGCGCACCGCAAGCCGCGCCTGCCAGGCGGCGCAACAGGCGTGGCGACGGGATCGTCGGGGCAAAGAGAGGCATCTTGGGTCCTGTCCTCTAGAGAGCTCAGCGGAGCGAGTCGGCGGCGGCCGGAGCCTTCGCCTTGTTCGGGTCGATCGGCTGCGGCAGCAGGGTCGCCACGGTCAGGTTATCGTCATTGAAGTATTTGCCCGCCACCGCCTGCACCTGTTCCGGCGTGACGGCCTTGATCTTGTCGAGCATGCGGTCGAGCTGGCGCCAGGAAATGCCGGCGATCTCGGCCACGCCGATCTCCATGCCCTGCCCGAACACCGAGTCGCGCTTGTAGATCTGCGCCGCCACCACCTGCGCCTTGACCCGCTTGAGCTCTGCGGGTGAGACGCCTTCGCGCGCAATACGGGCGATCTCGTCGCGCAGCGCGCGCTCGATCTCCTCGGTGGTATGGCCAGTGGCCGGCGTACCGTCGAGCACCATCAGGGACTCGCCGCGGTTGATGCTGTCGTAGCCCACGTTGACGTCGTCGGCGATGCGGCGCTCGCGCACCAGGTCGCGCGTCAGGCGGGCGTTGTCATAGCCATTCAGTACGGCAGAGAGGACCTCCAGGGCGTAGGGATCGACGTCCTTCTCGACATCGTGCAGGCGCGGCACCTTGTACGCCAAGACCACGTAGGGGTTCTCGGCCGGGGCCTTGACCCAGATCCGCTTGATGCCCTTCTGCGCCGGCTCCTGCTGGTCCTTGCGCAGCGGCAGCGGGCGGGCCTTGAGCTTGCCGTAGGTGCGCTCCGCCAGCGCCTTGACCTCGGCCGCCGTGACGTCGCCCGTTACCACCAGCATCGCGTTGTCGGGCACGTACCAGTTCTTGTACCAGGCCTGCACGTCTTCCACGCGCATGTTGACCAGGTCGGCCGGCCAGCCGATCACGGGATGCCGGTAGGGCCCGGCGGTGTAGACGGTGGCCAGCAACTGCTCGTAGACGGTGCCGCGCGCGGAGTCGTCCGTGCGCAGGCGCCGCTCTTCCATCACGACCTTCATTTCCCGCTCGAACTCATCCTTCTTGATGATGAGGTTGGCCATGCGGTCGGCTTCCAGCTCCATCATCTTCGGCAGGTACTGCTTGCTGATCTGCTGGTAATAGAGCGTGAAGTCGCGGTTGGTCATGGCGTTCTCGCGCCCGCCCAATGCGGCGATCTGCTTGGAAAACTCGCCCGGCCCGACCTTTGGTGTACCCTTGAACATCATGTGTTCAAGCATGTGCGCCACGCCAGTGGTGCCACTGACCTCGTCCATGCCGCCTACGCGATACCAGATCTGGTGGGCTACGGTGGGCGCGCGATGGTCTTCCTTGACGATGACCCGCATGCCGTTGGACAGCTTGAACTCGGTGGTATCGGCCTGCGCCGCGGCGGTTTGCGCGGCGGTGGCCTGGCCAGTCGGCAACGGCGGCGCCACGGCGGTCTGCGCATAGGCAGCGCCGAACCAGGGCATCGCGATCAACAAAAGGGTGGGAACGAGGCGCCGGGAGAAAGCGGCCGGGCGAACAGCGCCGGCGCCGGCAAGAAGCGAAGCGGTACGGGCGGCGCCCGACCTGGACCTGACAGCACAATGGTTCATGCGACCCCGTCTGCTAGAATTTTGGCGATTGATTCTACCGGGGTATTGACCCCTTTCCCAATGTTTAGTTTCTGGAAGAAGCGCAAGGCCGAACCGGCCGGTGCGCCGCCCGAGGTGCAAAGCCCGGCGCCCGCCGCCACACCGACCGCGGCGCCCGCCAGCGCACCAAGCCCCATTCCCGCGGCCGGGCCTGCCCCGGCCGCCGTCGTTCCCGTCCGGCCAACCGCCATCCAGCCAGTCCAGAGCATGACTCCGGCCGCTGCCGAGGAACTGGTCCTGACCCCGCCGCCGGCCGCCTCCGCCGAAGCCAAGCGCGGCTGGATGCAGCGCTTGCGCACCGGGCTATCCAAGACCAGCCGCAATCTGGGCACGCTGTTTGTTGGCGTCAAGGTCGACGAAGACCTGTTCGAGGACCTGGAAACTGCCCTGATCATGGCCGACGCCGGCGTCGAGGCTACCGAGCACCTGCTGAGCGCGCTGCGCCGCCGGGTCAAGAACGAGCGCATCGATACCTCCGAAGGCGTCAAGGCCGCGCTGCGCGAACTGCTGACCGACCTGCTGCGCCCGCTCGAGAAGACCATGTCGCTGGGGCGCGAGCAGCCGCTGGTGATGATGATCTCGGGCGTCAATGGCGCCGGCAAGACCACCAGCATCGGCAAGCTGTGCAAGCACTTCCAGAGCTATGACCAGTCCGTGCTGCTGGCCGCGGGCGACACCTTCCGCGCCGCCGCGCGCGAGCAGCTGACCATCTGGGGCGAGCGCAACAACGTCACCGTGGTATCGCAGGAGAGCGGCGACCCGGCCGCGGTGATCTTCGACGCGGTCAACGCGGCACGCGCACGTGGCATCGATATCGTGATGGCCGATACCGCGGGCCGCCTGCCCACGCAGTTGCACCTGATGGAAGAGCTGAAAAAGGTCAAGCGTGTCATCGCCAAGGCGATGCCGAACGCGCCACACGAATCGCTGCTGGTGATCGACGCCAACACCGGCCAGAACGCGCTGTCCCAGGTCAAGGCGTTCGACGATGCGCTGGGCCTGACCGGGCTGATCGTGACCAAGCTCGACGGCACCGCCAAGGGCGGCATCCTGGCCGCGATCGCGCGCCAGCGCCCGGTGCCGGTCTACTTCATCGGCGTGGGCGAGAAGGTCGAAGACTTGCAGCCCTTCAAGGCCGAGGAATTCGCCGACGCACTGCTCGGCTGAGCAGCCCACCCGGCTCGCCAGTAAAAAAGCCCCGCAATCGCTTGCGGGGCTTCTTGCTTTTTGCGGCCTGCCGAACCTGGCGTGGCAGCTTATTCGGCGTCCGGCTGCGCCTTGGGCTCGGCCTGCTGGAACGCAGGCAGCGCCATGCAGGAGTCGAACACCTTGGCAATGGCCGGGTAGCGGGCCACGTCGATATTGAAGCGCTGCGCGTTGAACACCTGCGGCACCAGGCAGATGTCCGCCAGCGTCGGCGTATCGCCAAAGCAGAAACGCCCTGCCTTGCCCGAGCGCACGAGGTTGGTATTGACCGACTCGAAACCCAGCTCGACCCAGTGGCGATACCACGCGTCCTTGGCCTCCTCCGCCACGCCCAGCGTGTGCTTGAGGTACTTCAGCACGCGCAGGTTGTTCAGCGGATGGATCTCGCACGCGACCTCCAGCGCCAGCGCGCGGATGTAGGCGCGGTCGAGCGCGCTGCCCGGCAGCAGAGGCGGCTCGGGATGCGTCTCGTCGAGGTACTCGACCATCGCCACGGATTGGATCAATACGTGATCATCGTCCAGCAGGGTCGGCACCAGCGCATCGGGGTTCAGCGCCCGGTAGGCCGGCAGCAGTTGCTGGCCGCCGTCGCGCAACAGATGCACCGGCATGTACTCGTAAGGCAGGCCCTTCAACTGCAGGGCAATGCGCACCCGGTACGAGGCGGAGCTGCGAAAGTAGCTGTAAAGCTTGAGCATGGACTCAGACTACCTTGACGCTGAGCTCGCCCACGCCTTCGATCTTGCACAGCATGACATCGCCCTTGACCACCGGGCCCACGCCTTCGGGCGTGCCGCTGTAGATCAGGTCGCCGGGTTGCAGCTCGAACAGCTTGGAGAGATACGACACCATCTCGGGCACCGACCAGATCAGGTCCGACAGGTCGCCGCGCTGCTTCTCCACACCGTTGACGGACAGCGTGACCGCGCCCTTCTCCGGATGGCCGATGGCGGACACCGGCACGATCGGGCCGATCGGGGCGGACTTGTCGAAGGCCTTGCCGGTTTCCCAGGGGCGACCGGTCTTCTTCGATTCGTTCTGCAGGTCGCGGCGCGTCATATCGAGGCCGAGCGCGTAGCCAAACACGTGGCTCGCGGCATCCGCCTCGGCGATGTCCTTGCCGCCCTTGCCGATGGCAACGACCAGCTCCACTTCATAGTGGCAATTGCTGGTGCCCTGCGGATAGGGGAAGGCGCCTTCGGTACCGTCAGCCACATAGCTCACGGCGTCGGCAGGCTTGCAGAAGAAGAACGGCGGCTCGCGGTCGGGATCCGAACCCATTTCACGGGCATGGGCGGCATAGTTGCGGCCCACGCAGTAGACCCGGCGCACCGGGAACTGAGTGCTGCTGCCGCGCACGGGCACGCCATTGGGCGCCGGCGGGGCAAATACGAATTCGGTCATCCATCTCTCCAAGCATATTCTGTGTTTTAGACTACGCGCCAGCATGCTGGCATCGCCAGTAGACGCCCTGCCGCGCAGCAGGGCAATAGCATACACCGGCGGTTCTGGCCGCGTGCGCCGGCAACCATTGAATCCGGGAAACCCCGCAATACAATGAAAGGCATCTCGGCGCGAATCTTGCATGGCAAGAGGCATTCCAAGTGACGCCATGAACAGACGCCCCCCTGCCCCCTCCACCCCGACGAGTCCTGCCAGCCCCGCGCCCGCCGCGTCGGGTTCACGCGCGCTGCGCATTTTGCTGGTGCGCGATCCGCATGATGAGGATCCGCTCAATATCGAGACGATCCGCGCCGGGCTTGTCTCTGCGGGCTTCACAGACATCGAAACGGTGGATGCCGACCTGCGGCTGCCCGACGCAATCGTCGCGCGGCAGCCGGACCTGATCATCATCGCCTCGGAGTCCGCTGCGCGCGATACAGTCGAGCATGTGTGCGTGTCGACCCAGCACGCGCCGCGCCCCATCGTGCTCTTCACGGACAACGACGACGCCCAGCGCATCAAGGCCGCGCTGAGCGCAGGGATCACCGCCTACATCGTCGACGGCCTGCGCGCCGATCGCGTCAAGACCGTGCTGGATGTGGCCTATGCGCGCTTCGAACTGGACCAGGAACTGCGCGCGGAGCTGGATGCCACGCGGCTGCAGCTAGCCGAGCGCAAGGAAGTGGAGCGTGCCAAGGGCCTGCTGATGAAGGAGCGCGGCATGACCGAGGACGAGGCTTACAAGCGGCTGCGCAGCATGGCGATGGAGCGCGGCATCAAGCTCGTCGAGGCGGCGCGGCGGGTCATCGATGTGATGAGCTAAGCCCGGAACAAACCATGATCGGGCGCCTCAATGCGCCCCGCACGCGCTTGGTGCAATGCACAAGGATGGCGCGACCGCATCACCTTTCACGCACCGGCAGCGCACGGACGCCGCTTTGGCGCGCCCGCTTCTGGCTCCTTGTCCACCCTCGCTGGCAGTCAGACCCCGACAACAGCCCTCCCAACCCTTGGCACGCGGCTTGCATAATCGAAGCATCGGCCAACGACGGCCGATCACATACCGATGTGCGCCGCCAACGACGGCCGCGCCGCATCACGGGACAACGGCGTCCTGACCTGCCCCCCGCATTTCTGGCGAAAGCGGAGCAGTTCAGGACGCTTTTTATTTGGAGCCGTGTCAATGCCCTCTCGCCTGAAGATTGCCAAGTCGCTGCATGCAGCAGTTGCCACCGACGCCAGCACCACGGGAGCCGATGCGGTGCCCGCCAGCAACGGACGGCGCCGCGCCCTGGCCACCATCGCTGGCGCCAGCGTGATCACCCTGGTCGATCCCCTGGTACGCGCTGGCGCATGGGCGGCAGGCTCCGACGCGCCGGAAAAACCGGAGGTGCGGATCGGCTTCATCCCGCTGACGGACTGCGCCTCGGTCGTCATGGCCGGCACACTCGGCTTCGACAAGAAGTACGGCATCAAGATCACGCCCACCAAGGAAGCCTCCTGGGCCGGCGTGCGCGACAAGCTGGTCAACGGCGAACTCGATGCAGCGCATGTGCTGTACGGGCTGATCTATGGCGTGCAGCTTGGCATTGGCGGCCCCAAGAAAGACATGGCGGTGCTGATGAACCTGAACCACAACGGCCAGGCCATCACGCTGTCATCCAAGCTGGCGGAGAAAGGCGTCAAGGACGGCGCCAGCCTGAAGGCGCTGATGATGAAGGAAAAGCGCGAGTACACCTTCGCCCAGACCTTCCCCACCGGCACCCATGCCATGTGGCTGTACTACTGGCTAGCCGCCAACGGCATCAACCCGATGCAGGACGCCAAGGCCATCACCGTGCCGCCGCCGCAGATGGTGGCCAACATGCGCGTGGGCAATATGGACGGCTTCTGTGTGGGCGAGCCGTGGGGGGCGCGCGCCATCGCCGACAAGATCGGCTTTACCGCGGAGACCACGCAGGCGATCTGGAAGGATCACCCGGAAAAGACCCTGGGCACCACGGCAGAGTTCGTGCAGAAGTATCCCAACACGGCACGCGCGATGGTGGCCGCCGTGCTCGACGCCTCGAAGTATATCGACGCATCGGCCTCCAACCGCCGCAAGACCGCCGAGACCATCGCCGCCAAGTCCTACGTCAACACCGACATGGACATCATCCTGGACCGCATGCTGGGCCGCTATGACAACGGCCTGGGCAAAACCTGGGACGACCCGGACTCGATGAAGTTCTACCAGGACGGCGCCGCCAACTATCCCTTCCTCTCCGACGGCATGTGGTTCCTCACGCAGCAAAAGCGCTGGGGCTTGCTCAAGGATCACCCTGACTACCTGGAGGTGGCGAAGAAGGTCAACCGCATCGACATCTACAAACAGGCCGCTGCGGCCGCGCAGGTGCCACTGCCCAAGAGCGATTTCCGTACCGCGAAGCTGATCGACGGCGTGGTGTGGGACGCTAGCAAGGACCCCAAGGCCTACGCCGACGGTTTCAAGATCAAGGCCTGAAGCGCACGCGCCCCGGCGTGATTCCGATTTTGATTGCCGCTTGAACGCCGGCGTGGCGACACGCCGGCTACCGAAGGAGCCTGACGTGAATGCACTAGCCCAGCCGGCCCCGCATGCCGCCAACCAAGCCGCCCCCGCCGATGCCGGCATCACCGCCGAGCTAGCCGTGGTTGGCGACACGCAAGCCCATGAACGCGCCCAGCTCCGCGCGCTCGCCGCGCAAGCCGAGGCCCGCCGCGCGGCGCGGCGCGACGCCATCACCGCCGTGGTGCTCAAGGTGATGCCGCCCGTCGCGGGCTTTGCGCTGTTCCTGCTGATGTGGCACGGCATCGCCACCATGATCCCCGCCATCCCTACGCCGGCCGCCACCTGGCATGCCGCCGTGCCGCTGTTCGCCGACCCGTTCTACCGCAACGGCCCCAATGACCAGGGCATCGGCTGGAACGTGCTGGCGTCGCTGGCGCGCGTGGCGGCGGGCTTCGGGCTGGCCGCATTGATCGGCATCCCGGCCGGCTTCGCGCTGGGCCGCTTCGCCTTTCTCAACGCGATGATGGCGCCCATCATCAGCCTGCTGCGCCCGGTCTCGCCGCTGGCTTGGCTGCCCATTGGCCTGCTGCTGTTCAAGTCGGCAAACCCGGCGGCGATCTGGGCCATCTTCATCTGCTCGATCTGGCCGATGGTGATCAATACCGCGGTGGGCGTGACCCGCGTGCCGCAGGACTACCTGAATGTGGCGCGCGTGCTCGACCTTTCCGAATGGAAGGTGTTCACCCGCGTGCTGCTGCCCGCCGTGCTGCCGTACATGCTCACCGGCGTGCGGCTGTCCATCGGTACCGCCTGGCTGGTGATCGTGGCCGCGGAAATGCTCACTGGCGGCACCGGCATCGGCTTCTGGCTGTGGGACGAGTGGAACAACCTGAAGGTGGAACACATCGTTATCGCGATCTTCATCATCGGTGTGGTCGGGCTGCTGCTCGAATATGCGCTGCTCAGCCTGGCCAAGCGCTTCAGCTACGGCAACTAAGACGCTAAGTCGCAAAGACGCCAAGTCGCTACCCGCGCCCTGGCGCCCAAGGAGAAGCTCATGGAAAAGTTCGTCCGTATCGAGAATGTCGGGCAGACCTTCAAGACCAGGAAGGGGCCGTTCGTCGCCCTGCGCGATGTCAACCTGACTATCGCCAGCGGCGAGTTCATTACGCTGATCGGCCATTCGGGCTGCGGCAAGTCCACCTTGCTTAACCTGCTGGCCGGGCTGGACCGGCCCAGCGCCGGCGCGCTGATCTGCGCCGAGCGCGAGATCGCCGGCCCCGGCCCGGATCGGGCGGTGGTGTTCCAGAACCATTCGCTGCTACCCTGGCTGACCTGTTTCGACAATGTCTATCTTGGCGTGGAGCGCGTGTTCGGCGCCAGCGAGAGCAAGGCGCAACTGAAGGCCCGCACGCACGACACGCTGGCCTTGGTTGGCCTGACGCATGCCGAAGCCAAGTATCCGCAGGAGATCTCGGGCGGCATGAAGCAGCGCGTGGGCATCGCCCGGGCGCTGGCGATGGAGCCCAAGGTGCTGCTGATGGACGAGCCCTTCGGCGCGCTGGACGCGCTCACCCGCGCACACCTGCAGGACGAACTGATCAAGATCGTGGCGAAGACGCGCAGCACGGTGGTGATGGTGACCCACGACGTGGATGAAGCGGTGCTGCTGGCCGACCGCATCGTCATGATGACCAACGGCCCCGCGGCCACCATCGGCGAAGTGCTGAAGGTGGACCTGCCGCGGCCACGCGAGCGCATGGCGTTGGCCGAGGACAAGGATTACCACGCATGCCGCACGGCAGTGCTGGACTTCCTGTACCGCAAGCAGCGCAATCCCGCCCTGAAGGAAGCCGCCTGAGCGGGGGCGATGACGGGCCTGCCACTGCCGCGCCAGGGGCGAAGCCGAGCCGGCATTGCGGCTGTCATGGGCACGGCCGGCCCGCTCCGCTATCATGGACTTCAAACCACATAGTCCCAACCCGCCATGACCACCACGCCTACCTCCCCCGCGGCCCCCGCCGCCCCTGCTTTCGCTGCCGCGAAGTACATCAAGGAAATCGGCCGGGGCGTCAACGGCGCGCGCGCGCTGCCGCGCGAAGATGCCCAGGCGCTGTTCGATGCCATGCTGGCAGGCCGCGTGGCCGATATCGAGCTGGGCGCGGTGCTGATGGCCTATCGCATCAAGGGCGAGGCCCCGCACGAGCTGGCCGGGATGCTCGATGCCGCGCACGCGCATTGCCTGCCGCTGGCCGGCCCGGCGGACCGCGTCGTGGTGTCAATCCCCAGCTATAACGGCGCGCGCAAACAGCCTAACCTGGTGCCACTGCTGGCGTTGCTGCTGGCGCGCGAGGGCATTCCGGTACTGGTGCACGGCTCCCGCCAGTTCAACGGGCGCGTCACCAGCATCTCGCTGTTCGAGGCGCTGGGCATCGTGCCTTGCAGCTCCGTGGCGCAGGCTGAATCCCAGTTGCGCGGCAGGGATGCCCAGCCCGGCCCGCTGGCAGTGCTGCCGATCGACGTGCTGTCGCCGGCGCTGGCCCGGATGCTGGACAAGCGCATGCAGATCGGCTTGCGCAACTCTGCGCATACGGTGGTCAAGATGTTGCAGCCTGTGGGCGCGCACGGCCCGGCCGAGGCGCTGCGGCTGTATAGCTACACCCACCCCGAGTACCGCGAAACCCTGACCGATTATTTCTCGCGCGAGCCCGCCAATGTGCTGCTGGCGCGAGGCACAGAGGGCGAGGTGGTGGCGGACGCCCGGCGCAACAGCCGCATCGACTGGCTGCACGACGGGCATCAACGCACCTTGGTCGACCCGACGTCGGGCTCTATCGTTGAAGTACCGGAATTGCCGCCCGGCAGTGACGTGGACCAGACCGCGGCCTGGATCCGCCTCGTGCTGGACGGCGAGGCGCCTGTGCCTGCCCCGATCGCCACGCAGATCGACGCCATCCGCGACTGCCTGCAGCAAGGCACGCGCGTGGCCTGGGCCAGCCCGGTCTGAGCGTCGCCCGCCAGGCAGGCGCCTTTAGCGCTTGCGCTGTGGCAGCGGAATGCGATCGTTCTCGCCCGGCACGCGCGGGAACTGGTCATCTTCCCAGCGCTGGGAGGCTGCTTCGATCGCTTCCTTGGTGCTGGCAACGAAATTCCAGAAAATAAAGCGATGGCCATCGGTCGGGTCGCCGCCGAGCAGCATCACGCGCGACGCCACCTGCGCCGTCAACGTCACCGGCTGGCCCGGCACCAGCACCGCCAGGTGCCGCTCGGGCAACACTTCGCCGTCCAGGGCGATGGTGCCGTCCACCGGGTAGATGCCGCGCTCGGCGTGCTCCGCCGGAATCTCCAGGCTGGCGCCCGCCTCGAGCTCAATGGCCACATAGAGCGTGCGGCTAAACACCTTCACCGGCGCCTCGGCGCCGAATGCATCGCCCGCAATCACCGTCATGCGTACGCCAGGGCGCTCCAGCTTGGGCAGCGTCGCGGCCGGATGGTGATGAAAGGACGGCTCGACGTTCTCGTGCTCCTTGGGCAGCGCCACCCAGGTCTGGATGCCGTGCAGGCGCGGCCCGGCATCGCGGGCGGACTGGGGCGAGCGCTCCGAGTGCGCAATGCCGCTGCCAGCCGTCATCCAGTTCACGTCGCCCGGCCTGATGACCTGTTTGCTGCCGAGGCTGTCGTGGTGCAGGATCTCGCCCTCGAACAGGTAGGTGACCGTGGCCAGGCCGATGTGGGGATGCGGGCGCACATCGGCGCCTTCCCCTGGCGGCATGGCCACCGGGCCCATGTGGTCGAAGAAGATGAATGGGCCGACAGTCTGGGTTGCCGCGGCGGGCAGCAGACGGCTCACGGCAAAGTCGCCGAGGTCACGGGTGTGCGGCTTTAGCAAGTGCTCGATAGCAGACATGATATTCCCCGATTTGGTCGATGCTGACGCTCAGCGCCACTGAGACAAATGAAAAGAGTGTAGCTGCTAGCGAAACACAGCATCTCAACTGGCGACAGAACCGGCAGGGGCATCAGCCCTCTAACCACTGTCGGATCGTTCGCGTACCCGCGTGAGATAGTGGCCTCGTCACATCCTGCAAGATGTCGGAATAAAATACTATGTAGAAGAACCATTCGATTATCAGGAACTATCAACCCTATTGGCACTCCAACTTAGCAGTCCCCCGGCTTGAGTGCTAATATGTGTTGCAATGCAGTGCGAGACCCCGAAAAGGGCCGCACACGCGGGCAACCCACCCGCCGGATGCGAAAGGAGCCATCGAGTGAACGCAGTCCTATCTGCTGACCAAACCCAAATGACCAACCGTCTGCCTGCGGTGCCACAAGGCGCCGGGACGTTTGCGCTGACCTTTCCCGGAACGCTGGGAAATATCGACAGCTATATCCAGGCTGTCCACCGTATTCCCCTGCTTACCCCCGAGGAAGAGCAGCGGCTCGCGCGCGAGTTGCGCGAGCACGACTCCGTCGATGCGGCGCGCCGCATGGTGCTGTCGCACCTGCGCCTGGTGGTGTCCATCGCCCGCCAGTACCTCGGCTATGGCCTGCCCCATGCAGACCTGATTCAGGAAGGCAATATCGGCCTGATGAAGGCCGTGAAGCGCTTCGACCCGGATCAGGGCGTGCGGCTGGTGTCTTATGCGATGCACTGGATCAAGGCCGAGATCCACGAATACGTGCTGAAGAACTGGCGCATGGTCAAGGTGGCTACCACCAAGGCTCAGCGCAAGCTGTTCTTCAACCTGCGCAGCCACAAGCAAGGTGCCCATACCTTCACGCCGGAACAGATCGACGCGGTTGCGCGCGAGCTGAACGTCAAGCCGGAAGAAGTGATGGAGATGGAAACCCGCCTGTCGGGCGGCGACCTGGCGCTCGAAGGGCAGATCGACGATGGCGAAGAGGATTTCGCGCCCATCGCCTACCTGGCCGACAACCACAACGAGCCCACCCGCGTGATCGAGGCGCAGCGCCACGACCGCCTGCAGGTGCAAGGCCTGGAAGAAGCGCTGTCCAAGCTCGACGACCGTAGCCGCCGCATCATCGAGGCGCGCTGGCTGCAGGTCAACGACGACGGCTCGGGCGGCTCCACGCTGCACGAACTGGCTGACGAATTCGGCGTTTCCGCCGAACGCATCCGCCAGATCGAAACCGCGGCGATGAAGAAGATGAAGGGTGCGCTGCAGGCCTTTGCCTAAGGCTTAAGCGCACCAAAAGTAGAACAGGGCCGGTCTCGCGACCGGCCCTGTTTTATTTTGCCTGCCGGCTTCGCGCCGGCGGCCCGCCTCATGACAGCATCAGGACAGCAGTTGCTTGAGGTCGTGCACGATCGGCTCCGGCCCCTGGCCGTGGCGGATAAACAGGCGCAGCTTGCCGCTCGGGTCGAACACATAGCTGCCCGCCGAGTGATCCATGGTGTAGTTATTCGGGGACGTGCCCGGCACCTTGGCGTAGAACACCTTGAAGTCCTTCGCAACCTTCTGCAGCGCGGCATCGTCGGCCGGGCGCATGCCCAGGAAGCGCGGATCGAAGGCCGGCACATACTGCGCCAGCAGCGCCTGCGTATCACGCTCCGGATCCACCGTAACGAACAACACCTGCACCTTGTCGGCGTCCGGTCCCAGTTGTTCCATCACCGCCTTGAGCTCGGCCATGGTGGTCGGGCACACGTCAGGGCAATGCGTATAGCCGAAGAACATCACTACCGCCTTGCCCTTGAAGTCGCCAATGGAGCGCACCTTGCCGTTGTGGTCGGTAAGGACGAAGTCCTTGCCGAACTCGCTGCCGCCGGTGATATCGACGTTCTTGAAGGAAGCCTTCTGCTGGCCGCATGCCGCCAGCAGCAGCGCGCACAGGGCCAGCAGGCAAAACCGGCGGAAGGCCGCGAAGGTGGGGAGAAAGCCTGAAGGGAAATGGTTTGGCATGCGAGTTCGGGTGGTGTTGGCGAGCCGGCGCCGCCCGGCAGGCGGCTAGGCGCGACAAGGTCACATTAACAGATGACACGCAGTATCGCCGATCGTGGCCGCCACGCGCGCAGGCCGCGACAAGATGCCGCAAGCCTGCGCGCCCCGCTCAGGCCTGCGGCAGGAATTTGAAGTAGTGATCGACCAGCAGCGCGGCGAACAGCAGCGAGAGATACAGGATCGAGAAGCGGAAGGTGCGTTGCGCCAGCGCATCCGAGTAGTTGCGATACATCTTCCACGAGTAGGCCAGGAACCCGCCCCCCAGGATCAGCGCGGCCGCCAGGTAGATATAGCCGCACATGCCGTACACAAAAGGCAGCAGCGTGGCCGCGATCATGATCAGCGTGTACAGCAGGATATGCAGCAGCGTGAAGCGCTCGCCGTGCGTCACCGGCAGCATCGGCAGGCCGGACTTGGCGTAGTCGGCGCGGCGATACAGGGCCAGGGCCCAGAAGTGCGGCGGCGTCCACGTGAAGATGATCAGCACCAGGAACCAGGCTTCCGCCGGCAGGTCGCCCGCGACCGCCGCCCAGCCAAGCGCCGGCGGCATGGCGCCGGACAGGCCGCCGATGACGATGTTCTGCGGCGTGGCCGGCTTGAGCAGGATGGTGTACACCACGGCGTAGCCCACGAAGGTGGCCACGGTCAGCCACATGGTCAGGTCGTTGGTGTAGACGTGCAGCAGCCACATCCCTGCCCCACCCAGCACGGCGGAGAACACCAGCGTCTGGATGGTGGTGATCTCGCCGGTGGCCGACGGGCGCCACGCGGTGCGGCGCATCAGCGCATCAACCTTCTGCTCCACCAGGCAGTTGATGGCGAAAGCGGCACCTGCCAACAGCCAGATGCCGGCGGCACCGCCGATCAGCACCGGCCACGGCACCATGCCGGGCGTGGCGAGGAACATGCCGATGATGGCGCAGAAGACGGCAAGCTGCGTCACCCGCGGCTTGGTCAGGGCGGCGTACTGGCGGATCAGGTGGCGAACCCGCCCGAGGGGATGTGTGTGGGTAGCTGTAACCACTGGAGAGTTCTTGTCTTTCATGTGGCGCGCGCGGCGGCCGGCACGTCGGTAGCAATGTCAGCGGACCGGGCCGCGAGCCCTATATTGTAGTTGAGGCGAACCAGGAGCAGCAGCAAGACCGCCGCGCCGCCGTTATGCGCCACCGCGGCGCCCAGCGGCCAGTCGAACACGATGTTCGACAGACCTGTGGCCAGTTGCAGCGCGAGAAAGCCCAGCAACCAGCCCGCGCTGCGCGTGAGGCCACCATGGCGGCGTGCCTGCAGCCCAAACCAGGCCAGGAAAGCCAGCACGACGAAAGCGAAGCCGCGATGCACCCAATGGATCGCCACCAGGGCCGAGTGCGGGATGTAGTCGCCGTCGGCGGTCATGCCGAGCTGGCGCCACAGCGTAAAGCCGTGGTGGAAGTCCATGTCCGGCACGAGCTGGCCGTTGCACAGCGGAAAGTCGGTACACGCCAGCACAGCATAGTTAGTGCTCACCCAGCCGCCCAGGAAGATCTGCAGCACCAGCAAGGCCAGCGCGATGCGCGCCGGCCAGCGCAGCCCGGCCGCCTGCGGCGCCACCCGCAAGGGTGGATCGTTGCGCGAGCCCAGCCAGATCAACGCTGCCAGCAGGCTCATGCCGAGCATCAGGTGCGTGACCACGATGATGGGCTGCAGCTTGAGTGTGACCGTAAAGGCCCCGAATGCGCCCTGCACGCACACCAGCAGCAGCACCCCGGTGGCGAACCAGGGCGACTGCTTGAGTTCGCGCCGCTTGACCCAGGCCAGCACCATCAGCGTGATGATCAGCACGCCGACCGCCATGGCGAAGTAGCGGTGGATCATCTCGATCCACGCCTTGGTGATGCTCACGGGCCCGCTGGGCAGGGCCGTCTCGGCGGCGCGGATAGGTTCCTGCGCCGCGTGCGGGTTGGAGTGGCCATAGCAGCCCGGCCAGTCAGGGCAGCCCAGGCCGGAGTCCGTCAGCCGCGTGAAGCTGCCGAACATGATCAGGTCCAGCGTCAGGAAGGCGGTGATCCAGACCAGCTTGCGATACTTGTTGCGGTCCCCTTTGACCAGCACGTAGCTCAAGGGGAACAGCGCGATCAGGACGCCGATGATGGCGAGTTGGAGCAGCATGCGCGCCTCACCCGATGTGAGAGTACTTGAGCAGCTTCTTCAGGTCGGAGCTCATCTTCTTGGGGTCCGGCTCCTTGGGGAAGCGCATCATCAGGTTACCCAGCGGGTCGATCAGGAACAGGCTGTCCTCGATCCGGGCACCCGGTTCCGCCGGCAGCCATTTCTGCATGGCCTCGCGGTTGGCGCGCAGGAAGCGCACGCCGGCATAGGGCTCGTTGTAGGCAGCAGACAGGCGGGAATCGATCGGGCCTTCGTCACTGATCAGCCACACCGGCACGATGCGCTCGCGGTCCTGGCCTTGCCCCGCGCGGATCTGGCGGATGGTGAACAGTTTCTTGGCGCAGGCTTCGTCGCACGCCGCGCCGTCCGCCGTCACCAGCAGCCACTTGCCCTTGAAACTATCCAGCGGCACGGACTCGGCACGCTCATTGCCGATCTGTATCGCGGGCATCGGGCGCTGCGGCTCGATCAGCGTGCCGTAGTTGGTGGATCCGCCCGCCGGCTTGAACACGTAGTACGTCAGGTAGGAAGCGATGACAGGCGAAGCGCACACCAGCAGAAGCAGCAGCATCTGGATGCGGCCGCGACGGGTGCGGGCGTCGATGCGCGAGTCTTGCGGCGCGGCGCGGGCGGTCTGGGCCGAAGCGGGATCTGGCTGTTGCATAGTGTTTCGTCTGTCTGTCGTCTGTCTGTCGTCAGGGGCGGTTGCGCTCATCTGACCGCAACGCGCCGCTGTGGTTCGTGGGTGATACGGGTGCCACCCGCGTGAATGCTCAAGCCGTCATGCGGGCCGCGCGCCGCCAGCTCAACGCCACCAGTAGCACCAGGGTCAGCGCCGCCAGCCCGAACCACTGGAAGGCATAACCATAGTGGCGATCCGCGCCGATGTCCGCTGGCGCCCAGTCGCGCGCCAGCCCGTCGCCGCTGTCGTTGCGCTGTTCCAGCACAAAGGGTTGCAGGGGCACGCCAAGCTCCGCTGCATAAGCGGCGAGATCGACATTCTGGCGGATCTTCTGGCCGGCCTCGGCATTCGCGCCCTGGCCCAGGCTGAAGACCCTGGGCACGGTCGCCAGCGCGGTGCCGTCCAGCTCCACCTCGCCTTGCGGCGTCGGGAACGGCGCGATATGGGTACGATCCTGCGCGTCGCGAGGCAGCCAGCCGCGCAGCACCAGCACGGCCGGCGCGGCCGCATCGCCCCCGGCAACCCGCAGCGGCGTCAGCACCATGAATCCGGCACGGCTATCGGTGCCGTTGCCGTGGGGGCGATTGTCCAGCAAAACCGTATGCGCTGCATCGAAGCGCCCGCGCACGTGCACACGCCGCTCCGCCAGCGCGCCATCCACCAGGCTGCGCCCGATCTCCAGCGGCGGCTGGGCAGCCAGCGCCTCAAGGCGCGCGGCCCGCGCCACTTTTTCATGGGCCCGATTCAGCTGCCAGTTGCCCAAGGCACAGGTGAGCGCGATCACCACCAGCGCGGCGATGGTGGGCAGCGGGCTCAGTGCGCGCCACAGCTTCACGTGCGGCCTCCCTGGCATTTCCCGAGGGCGTTGCCACGCGCGCCGATGCGATAATGGCACTCTATCCCTAGCAGACCCCGCGCTTGCGGGCCCTCCATGCGCATCGTCATCCTCATCGCGTTCTTCCTCATCATCGGTAGCCTGGCCTGCGCCCTGTTCTTCATGATGCGCGACCGCGGCAGGACGCCAAACATGATGCGCTCGCTGATGTTCCGGGTCGGCTTCTCGGTGGCCCTGTTCGTCTTCATCCTGTTCTCGCACTGGATGGGATGGATACAGAGCACGGGCATCCGCATGGCGCCCTGAAGCCGGCACGGCCCGGCTACGCCAGGTTCAAACCACAAAAATCAAGCGCCGCAGGCTGGCTACTTCCCCTGCGGCGCTTGTTTTTTGTTGTTCCTCGCGAAGGAGGAGAACCTCCCCCGCGATGCCGCCGGCGTGGGCGGCGGGCACTGCAATCGGGTGTCTTACAGCCAGTACACCACGATGTAGAGGAACAGCCACACCACGTCGACGAAGTGCCAGTACCAGGCAGCGCCTTCGAATGCAAAGTGATGGTCGGGCGTCAACTGGCCCTTGAGCACCCGCACCAGCACCACCGTCAGCATGATCGCGCCGAGCGTCACGTGGAAACCGTGGAAGCCGGTGAGCAGGAAGAAGGTGGAACCGTAGATGCCCGAGGTCAGCTTGAGGTTCAGCTCCGAATACGCGTGGTGGTATTCGTACACCTGGAAGCACATGAAGACCGCGCCCAGCAGGATGGTCAGCACCAGGCCCTGGATCAGCTGGCTGCGCTTGTTGGCCAGCAGCGCATGGTGCGCCCAGGTCAGCGTCACGCCGGACATCAGCAGCAAGGCGGTGTTGATCGTGGGGATCGGCCACGGGCCCATGGTCTGGAAGCTCTCCACGACACCGGCCGGTCCGAGGTTCGGCCATACGGCGGCGAAGTCGGGCCACAGGATCTTGTTGTTCAGGTCGCCGAGCCACGGCATGGCAATGTTGCGGGCGTAGAACAGCGCGCCGAAGAACGCCGCGAAGAACATCACCTCGGAGAAGATGAACCAGCCCATCGACCAGCGGAAGGACAGGTCGATGTTCTTGCCGTACTTGCCCGTCTCGGATTCGTTGATCGCCTCGCCGAACCAGCTCTTGAGCACGAACAGGAACCACAGCAGGCCCAGGCCGCACAGGTAAGGCCCCCAGGTCTGCCCGTTTACCCAGCCAGCAGCACCCCCAGCCGTCAGCAGCAAGCCGAAGCTAGCCGTGATCGGATGGCGCGAGGGGCCCGGTACGAAGTAGTACGGAGCGTTTGCGCGGTTCGCACTCATTCTTTTTTCTCCAGCTCAGAGTCTCTGATTCAGTAATCGTTATCCGCACATCCAGCCCTGACGGGGCCGGCGGCATGCTTTTGCCCTGCTCTTTTTACTTACTCCTGCCCTGCCCCGTGCCTTGCGCTGCGTGGCCTCACCCTACCACCACACGCACGACCGTGATCAGCACCGCGATCAGGATGGCTACCCCGATCAGGCCGGCAATGATCACATGGACCGGGTTGAGCTGTGCCATGTCGCGCTCATGCTCGCTGCCCTTGCGCAGGCCGATAAACGACCAGAACACCGCGCGCAGCGTCTGCGCAAATGACAGCTTGCGCTTGACCGCGTCCTTCATCTCATCCACGGCTTTTCCCCTGCAACTTGCCTCGCCTGCAAACTCAAATGCCCTTGCCCGCGCCTGCTGGCTGCGCGTCGAGGGGACCTTGCGGCGCTTGCGCCACCGGCGTCCCGATCTCGAAGAAGGTATAGGACAGCGTAATGTTCTTCACGTCTTTCGGCAGGTCCGGATCGATCACGAACACAACCGGCATCTCGCGTGCTTCCTTCGCCTTGAGCGTCTGTTCCTTGAAGCAGAAGCACTCGATCTTCTTGAAATACTGCGTGGCCAGCTTGGGCAGGTAGCTCGGGATGGCCTGCGCCGAGATATCGCGTGCCTGGCCGTTCGCCACTTCGTAGACGATGGTGGTCATCTCGCCCGGGTGCACTTCCATGCTGCTCTTGACCGGACGGAAGGCAAAGGGCCCGCGCGCATTGGAGTCGAACTCGACCGTGATCGTGCGGGTTTTGTCCACCTGCGTGTTCTTGACCTGGCCACCGTACAGGTCCCGCGTGGTCACCACGTTCAAGCCGGTGATCTCGCAGATCTTCTTGTACAGCGGCACCAGCGCATAGCCAAACGAGAACATCAACGCCACCACCACCAACAGCCGCAGCATCATCCCGCGGTTGAACTTCTTGTCGGTGGCATTGCTTGACTGCTGGTTCGCGCTCATCTCAATACCCTGCAGCTTCAGCCAAGAAAGATCATCTTGGCGAAGAAACCCAAAAAGAAAACCATCACGATCGAGAAAAGGATCAGGCCGAGACGACGATTGGAGGCCTTGCGGTCTGCCTGCGATGGACTTTTGTTTGGATCCTGCATAACACCTTGCTTGCGTGGCGCGGAAGGACGGGCAGTGCCCATCCTTCCGTGCTTATTGCGGCTTGCCTGACTGCGGCTTACTTGACTTGCGGCGGCACTTCAAAGGTGTGGAACGGGGCCGGCGACGGCACGGTCCATTCCAGGCCCTCGGCGCCATCCCAAGGCTTGTCCCCGGCTGCCTTGCCGCCACGGTAGGACGGCAGCACCACGAAGAAGAAGAAATACACCTGCATCAGGCCGAAGCCCAGTGCGCCAATCGATGCAATCGCGTTGAAATCCGCGAACTGGGTCGGGTAGTCGGCATAGCGACGCGGCATGCCGGCCAGGCCCAGGAAGTGCATCGGGAAGAAGGTGATGTTGAAGAAAATCATCGAGCCCCAGAAGTGGATCTGGCCGCGGGTTTCGTTGTACATGAAACCGCTCCACTTCGGACCCCAGTAGTAGAAGCCCGAGAACATCGCGAACAGCGAGCCCGCCACCAGCACGTAGTGGAAGTGGGCAACGATGAAGTAGGTGTCCTGCAACTGGATGTCGATCGGGGCCACCGCCGGCATCAGGCCGGTGAAGCCACCGATGGTGAACACGAAGATGAAGCCGATCGCGAACAGCATCGGAGTCTCGAAGGTCATCGAGCCACGCCACATGGTGGCGATCCAGTTGAAGATCTTCACAGCCGTCGGCACCGCGATCAGCATGGTGGCGTACATGAAGAACAACTGGCCGGTCACGGGCATGCCGGTCGTGAACATGTGGTGAGCCCACACGATGAACGACAGGATGGCGATCGAAGCGGTCGCGTAGACCATCGAGCTATAGCCGAACAGGCGCTTGCGGGCGAAGGTCGGCACGACGTGCGAGACGATCCCGAACGCCGGCAAGATCATGATGTAGACCTCGGGGTGGCCGAAGAACCAGAAGATGTGCTGGTACATCACCGGGTCGCCGCCGCCGGCAGCCGAGAAGAAGCTCGTGCCGAAGTGACGGTCGGTCAGCACCATGGTGATGGCGCCAGCCAGCACCGGCATCACGGCGATCAGCAGGTAGGCGGTGATCAGCCAGGTCCAGCAGAACATCGGCATCTTCATCAGCGTCATGCCGGGTGCGCGCATATTGAGCACCGTGACGATGATGTTGATCGAGCCCATGATCGACGACGCGCCCATGATGTGCATGGCGAAAATCGCCATGTCCATGCCGGGGCCCATCTGCACCGACAGCGGCGCGTACAGGGTCCAGCCGGCGGCGGTGGCGCCGCCCGGTGCGAAGAACGACAGCACCAGCAGCAGCGCTGCCGGGGGCATCAGCCAGAAGCTGAAGTTGTTCATCCGCGCGAACGCCATGTCCGATGCGCCGATCTGCAGCGGGATCATCCAGTTGGCAAAGCCGACGAAGGCCGGCATGATCGCGCCGAACACCATGATCAGGCCGTGCATGGTGGTGAACTGGTTGAACAGTTCCGGGCGGAAGAACTGCAGGCCCGGCTCGAACAGTTCGAGACGGATCAGCAGTGCCAGCGCGCCGCCAGACAGCAGCATGGTGAACGAGAACAGCAGGTACAGCGTACCGATGTCCTTGTGGTTGGTGGCAAACAGCCAACGGCGCCAGCCATGCGGTTGATCGTGGTGATCGTCATGCGCGTGGTCGTGCGGGTGGGCGAGCGCGTCCGGGGTAGCAGTACTCATCGCGAAAACTCCTGAAATCCTGTTCAACCTGCGGCGCGGTCGCCCGCGGCGCTGGCCTGCTTGGCAGCGGGCTTGTCTTCCGTCTTGGGCGCGGCGTCGCCGCTCGCGCCAGGTGCGCCGCCGCCTTCGCGGAACTTGCCGGCACGCGCATTCACGAAATCGCTCGGTTGAATCACTTCACCCGTCTTGTTACCCCAGTTGTTGCGGGTGTAGGTCATGACGGCAGCGAGCTCGGTATCGGAGAGGTGCTTCCACACCGGCATGGCACCCTTGCCTTCCAGCAGGATATGCATCTGGCCTGCGTCCGGGCCGTTGACGATCTTGGAGCCGTCGAGAGCCGGGAAGGCGCCGCCGCCCTTGCCGTTAGGCTGGTGGCAGACCGCGCAGTTGGCGGTGTAGACCTTCTCGCCACGGGCCTTGAGCTCGTCCAGGGTCCAGGTCTTGTTGGGATCGTCCGCCTTGGCGGCGAGCTCCTTCTTCTTGCCGTCGACCCACTTGGCGTAGTCGGCGTCGGAGACGACGCGCACGACGATCGGCATGAAGGCGTGTTCCTTGCCGCACAACTCGGCGCACTGGCCACGGTACACGCCAACCTTCTCGGCCTTGAACCAGGTGTCGCGCACGAAGCCGGGAATGGCATCCTGCTTGACGCCGAAGGCCGGGATCATCCAGGCATGGATGACGTCATTGGCCGTCAGCACCATGCGGACCTTCTTGTTCACGGGCACCACCATCTCGTTGTCCACCTCCATCAGGTAGGTGTTCGACTTGGGGGCCTCGTTGTTGATCTGTTCGCGCGGGGTGGTCAGGGTGGACACGAAGGAGATGCCTTCGCCGTCGCCCTTCAGGTAGTCGTAGCCCCACTTCCACTGGTAGCCGGTGGCCTTGATGGTGATGTCGGCGTTGGTGGTGTCCTTCATCGCCACGACCGTCTTGGTGGCAGGCAGGGCCATGCCGATGACGATCAGGAAGGGGATGATGGTCCAGATCACCTCGACGGTGATGCTTTCGTGGAAGGAAGCCGACTTCGCGCCCTTGGACTTGCGGTGCTTGAATACGGAGTAGAACATCACCCCGAACACGCCGATGAAGATCACGGTGCACATGATCAGCATCATCCAGTTCAGCCAGTGAATCTGCTCGGCGATCTTGGTGACCGGCTCGGTCAGATTGAGCTGTCGCACGGCGGGGCCACCTGGCATGTCTTCCACTGCCAGGGCTGCGTAGCTGGTGAGCAGGGATGCCCCCACCAGACACGCTGCGGATGCCTTCTTCCACATTTTCATTTGTTATCTACCCAATTTACAGATTCAAATCTGTGACTCGCCGGCCCCCGCTGCCTCTCAGAGGCAGCGCAAAGCCGATGCGAGCTCCTGCGCGAACTTTCGCCGCTTGTACGGGTCCAGAAAACACCCCACCCGCACAGCGCTCTTGCCCGAGCGCAGCAACACCAGCGCCCGTAATGATTCACCCGGTTCAACCCGCACCCATAGCGGGTTGAATTCATGCCGTGTCAGCTGCCCTGCACTGACCGAAACCACTACCAGCCTGCCGTCGACGAGGCTGACGCGCTCGTAGTCCGACGCATGCCGCCCGTGCACCAGCAGGGCAATGCCCAGCCCCAGCAGTTCCAGCCCGGCAAAGGGAAGCACGAGCCATGACCCTCGCCACGCGAAGAACAAAGCGATGGCGAGCGAAACACTGACGATTGAGAGGTAAAACCAGCCAACCTGGCGCGGAGACAGCGAACAATTCCGCTTCATCAGCCAGTCTTTGTCCGGCGGGCCAAATCCGTCGGAACTACCGCCGGATTTGCCTTGCGCCGTCTGGAGTGCGATACCCAAGTCTTGCATCGCCAACCTTGCATCGCCAACTACTCTGCGCTGGATGCACGCCTGGACGATTGCGCCTGGGACGCACCATTGAAGTGCGATTTCGGGCAAATTGTGCCAGGGAGACCACTGCGACAAACTGGCGCATTATAGGGCGCTTCGCCTACTCGGACAAGGCCGCTACTTGACCAAGGGGCTAGCGCGCGACAAGTTTTTGTGCATCAGTACGGTGCTCGCCATCGGCCGCTTGACTGCGCCGCCGATGCGTGCAGCAGCGCCGCGGACGTTACTTGCGCTGCCGCGCGCGCCCGATCTTGTCGAGCGGAACCACGGCGTGGCCGAGCTCATCGACAGCCTGCTTGCCGCGCGGCGCCAGCTTCCAGGCATGGCCGTAGACGATCTCGAACGTAAGCGGGATCAGTCCCTCGGCATTGCGCTGGCGCTCCAGCGCGGCCAGCAGTGCTGCGTGCCAGCGGCGAGCGCGCAGCCCTCCCTGGCTCGCGCCAGCCGGCAGGCGCAGCCCGCCGAAGGCCTGCACTTCACGCAGCAAGGTCCGCGGCGACTCATAGGTGATCGTCAGCGTCTCCATGTCCATCACGGGCGTGGACCAGCCGCTGTGCACCAGCATGTCCCCGATATCGTGCATGTCGACGAAGCGCAGCGTGTGGGTGTCGCCGTCCACTTCGGCAAAGGCGGCGCGCAATTGCGCCAGCGTATCCGGCCCGAACAGTGAGAACAGGACCAGGCCTTCGTCGCGGGTGACCCGGTGCCACTCCGGGAAGACCCGGTGCGGCTCGGGGTGCCAGTGCAACGCCAGGTTGGACCACAACAGGTCGAAGCTGGCCGGGGCGAAGGGCAATGTGGCAAGATCGCCCTGCACCAGGTCGAAGGTCGGGCGCTTGCCAAGCAGACGCCCAAGCCACCCGGACTGGCGCTGGGGATCGCGCTGGGCCGCCTCGCGCAGCATGGCGCCGGAAATATCCATCCCGGCGATCTGCGCATCCGGGTACTGGGCACGCAGCGCGGCCAGGCCGCGCCCGTGGCCGCAGCCGATATCGAGCGCGCGCGCCGGCGCCAGCCGGATCATCTGCATGCGCTCCTGCATGCGCTGGCCAATCTCGCCCAGCAGGAAGTCCAGTTGGCTGAATCCGGCGCTGCGCCGGTCGAAGGCGAGGCGGGTCAGCCGCGTGGGCGGCAAATAGGCATCGGGGGAGTCGGCGTCATGCAGGGACACGGTCAAACCAGGCAGCAAGAAACTAAGAATGAGGATGACGGCCGGCGTGAGGCGGCGGTCGGGCATGCGGTGCGCGCGCCAGCGGGCGCCGCAACAGGATCGCAAGTATACGCGTCCACCGCCAGGCCTGCCGCCGGCGCCCCCGACGTGCCTCATGCGGCAGTCGCCCCCGTGCCGTGCCGCCTGGCGCGCCCGGGCGAAGGCACCCTGCGCCATCATGCGCGGCGCTTGCTGCGCACGCTCCTGCCAGCGGCTTGCGCACTTTGCGGCACTGTGCAGGACGAAACCGTCTGCGCAGGTTGCGCGCAAGAGTTGCTAACGCCGCTGCCGCGTTGCCGCTGCTGCGCCCGGCCGCTAGGCCGCACCGCCGGGCCAGGCGCAACCTCGCTCTGTGCCCAGTGCCGCTACGAGCCGCCGCCTTTCGACGACGCGCTGGTGCTGGGCGACTACGCCAGCCCGCAGGACGGCCTGGTGCTGGCCTTGAAGTTCGGCGGCGTGCTGCCGCTGGCGGACTGGCTTGGGGGCGAACTGGCGTGCCGCTGGCAGGCCGAGTCCGGAAGATCCGGCGTGGCCCTGCCCGATGTGCTGGCGCCGATCCCGCTGTCCGCGCAGCGCCTTGCCGAGCGTGGCTTCAACCAGTCCTGGGAAATCGCCCGGCCGCTGGCACGCCGGCTGGGCGTGCGCGCCGCGCCGACGCTGCTGGCGAGGCTGCGCGATACGCCGGCCCAAGCCACGCTGGACCTGCCCGCGCGGCAGGTCAACCTGCAGGATGCCTTCGGCCTCGGGTCCGGCCATGACGTTGCGGGCCGGCATGTCGGCCTGGTCGACGATGTGATGACCAGCGGCGCCACCTTGGGCGAAGCGGCGCGGGTCCTGAAAGCCAACGGCGCGGCGCGCGTGACGCTGGTGGTCGCCTTGCGCACGCCGTAGCGCAGCCCACAGGCCCGGCGTGACAGCCGGCCCACGGCAGGGTAAGCTGCCCAGCGTTTCACGGCTGCGGCGCCCCTGGCCCGCCCCTCCCCCATGTTCAATGTCGTCCTGGTCGAACCCGAGATCCCGCCAAACACCGGCAATGTGATACGGCTGTGCGCCAACACCGGTGCGCGCCTGCACCTTGTCAAGCCACTCGGCTTTCCGCTGGAAGACGCGCGCATGCGCCGAGCCGGCCTGGACTATCACGAGTACGCCAGCATGCGCGTGCACGAGAACTGGGACGCGCTGATGGAAAGCGAGCGACCCGACCCGACCCGCATGTTCGCGCTGACCACGCATGGCTCGACGCCCTTCGGCCAAGTCAGCTTCCAGCCCGGGGACTGGTTTGTGTTCGGCTCGGAAACGCGCGGGTTGGCGCCGGAGCGGCGCGAATGGTTTCCCACCGCGCAGCGCATCCGGCTGCCGATGCGGCCGGACAACCGCAGCCTCAACCTCTCCAATACCGTCGCGGTCGTGGTGTTCGAAGCTTGGCGCCAGAATGGCTTTGCCGGCGGCGCCTGAGGCCGCCACCGGCGCACTTCCTTATTCCGGCTGCACGCCCGCCACGTGGATCACCTTGTCCCAGCGCACCTTCTCGCTCGCCATGGTCTGGCGCAGCGATTGCGGCGCGGTGCCGGCCGGCACGAAATACTGAGCGCGCATCTTGGCGCGCACGTCCTCGCTGCCGATGATGGCCACCAGCTCACGATAGAGCCGGTCGATCACCGGCGCGGGCGTGCCCGCCGGGGCCAGCACTGCTTGCCATGAGATCGCCTCGAAGCCGGGATAGCCGGATTCCGCCACGGTGGGCACCGCGGGCAGCAGGCTGGTGCGCCCGCTGGTGGTGACCGCGATGATGCGCAGCTTGCCTGCAGTCACCAGCGGCATGGCGATGGCCGGCACCATGAAGCCGGCCTGCACCTGGCCGCCGACCATGGCGGTGGTGATCTGCGCGAACCCAGGATAGGGGATGTGCTGCAGGTCGATGCCGGCGGCCGCCTTGAGCTGCTCCATGGCCAGGTGGGCAGCGCTGCCGTTGCCTACCGACCCGTAGTTCAGCACACCCGGCCGGGAACGGGCCAGGGCCACGAACTCCCGCACGTCATGCACCGGCAGGCGGGCATCCACCACCAGCACATTGGGCGAAGTCGCCACCAGCGACACGGGGGCGAGCTGGCGCACCGGGTCGTAGCCGAGATGGCGCGACAAGGTGGGCGCGGTGACCAGCGGCCCATTGATGGTGAGCAGCAAGGTATAGCCGTCCGGGGCGGCCCTGGCCACCATGCCGGTGCCGATATTGCCGCCGGCACCCGGACGGTTCTCCACCACGACCGCTTGTCCGAGCGCCGGGGCCAGCTTCTCGGTCAGCAGGCGCGCGATCAGGTCGGGCGAGGACCCGGCTGGGAACGGCACCACCATGCGGATCGGCTTTACGGGCCAGGGCTGGGCGGATGCGGGCGCAGCCAGCGCGGTGCCAGCCACGCCAGGCATGGCACAGACCGCAAGGGCCTTCAGGACGCGGCGACGATCTTCCATTGCGCGCTCACTCATCGCGTGCATCGCGCTGAAGCAGCCGCGCCACCGCATCGGCGGCGGGCAGCCCCTCGAAGAGCACGGCACATACCGCGCGCGTGATCGGCATGTCGACGCCCTTGGCCGCGGCCAGCGCCGCCACGGCCTGCGCGCAGCGCACGCCTTCGGCAACATGGCCAAGCTCGGCCAGAATCTGCGCCAGCGTCTTGCCCTGCGCCAGTTGCTGGCCAACCTTGCGATTGCGCGAGAGGTCGCCCGTGGCGGTCAGGATCAGGTCGCCCATACCGGCCAGGCCCATGAAGGTTTCGACGCGCCCTCCCAATGCCATGCCGAGCCGGGTCATCTCGGCCAGGCCGCGTGTCACCAGCGCGGCGCGCGCGTTCAGGCCAAGGCCCAGGCCATCGCTGGCGCCGGTGGCAATCGCCAGCACATTCTTGACTGCGCCCCCCACCTCGGCGCCGACCAGGTCATCGCTGCCGTAGATGCGCATGGCATGGTGATGGAATGCCTGCTGAGCGAACTCGGAGAGCGCCGGCGAAGTGCCCGCCACGGTCAGCGCGCAGGGCTGGCCCAGCGCCACTTCACGGGCAAAACTAGGCCCGGTCAGCACGCCGTAGCTGGTGTCGGCGAGACGGCCGGCGACGGTGAGTTCTTCCCGCACCATCTGGTGCGGCAACGCATTGGTGCCTGCTTCGAAGCCCTTGCACAGCCAGAGCATGCGCAAGCCCCCGGCCTGGCTCGCGGCCAGCCTGCGCGTCATTTCGCGCAGGCCCGAAACCGGCGTGGCGACGATCACAAGGCCATCGGGTTCGACATCGGCATGCGCCGCGGCCCGCTCGAAATCGGGTTCCACCACGAGCCGCCCGGACAGCGGCACGCCGGGCAGGTAGGTAGCATTGACGCGGTCGGCGCCGATAGCGGCCAGCTGGGCGGCATCACGCCCCCACAGCACCACATCGTGGGCCGCGGCGGCATGGCTGGCGAGCGCGGTGCCCCAGGCACCTGCACCGAAGACAGTGATATTCATGGCGGTTTGCCTCGCTTGTTCGGCCTCGAAACCTTAAGCCCTGAGCCTTAAGCCTTGCGCGCCACGAATGACGCGAACCGGAAAGACAAAACGGGGCCGAAGCCCCGTCTTTGCGACATCCTGCAGCAGGATCAGTGACGAGCCTGGCTGCCGTCGGGCATCACGATGCCGCTGTTGCCACCTTGCGCGGTTTCCGCTTCTTCCATCGCGGCCTGCAGGCGCTGTTCGTACAGGGCCTGGAAGTTGATTTCCGACAGATGAATGGCCTGGAAGCCGGCGCGGGTGATCACGTCGGCGATATTGCTACGCAGGTACGGGTAGAGAATGGTCGGACAGGCAATGCCCAGCAGCGGGTCGAGCTGCTCCACCGGCACGTTGCGGATATCGAAGATGCCGGCCTGGTGGGCTTCCACCAGGAAGGCAACCTTGTCCTGCACCTTGGTGGTCACGGTACCGGTCACCACGACTTCGAAGATACCTTCCTGGAGCTGCGAGGCACCTACGTTCACCTGCACTTCCACGGCCGGCGCTTCGGTCTCGAGGAAGATGCCGGGCGAATTCGGCTGCTCGAGCGACATGTCCTTCAGGTACACGCGCTGGATGTTGAAGAACGGCTGGTCTTCCTGCTGATTGTTCTGCTGGTCGCTCATGAAAGGCTTCCGGAAAAATGGGCGTTGGGGGCCAGGCGAGCGGGACATTGGCACCATGGGCGGGATTGGCCCAGGGTGAACGGCCCGGGTCGGCACCCGGTTGGAAAACGTATATGGTACATGACGCGGGTGGCGAATTCACCCGCGGCGAGACAGGCTGCGCTTCAGGCGCCCAGCAGCGGCACCAGGCCACCCTGGCGATCGAGCGCCGAGAGGTCGTCGAAGCCACCGACATGGGTCTCGTCGATGTAGATCTGCGGCACGGTGCGGCGACCGGTGCGGCTCATCATTTCCTCGCGCTTGCCGGGCTCGCGGTCGATCAGGATCTTCTCGATCGCCTCGACGCCCTTGGCCTTCAGAAGGCGCTCGGCCATCTGGCAATACGGACAAACTACCGTGCTGTACATTACAACGCGGGCCATGCGCATCTCCTTGAAAAACGGAATCCGGAGGTTGGTCGGGTGCTCGCAAGCCGGGACAGCGGCGGCAACGGAGGACGTGCCCCCAGCGCCGCTTGCCTGCGCCGCTTACTTGACCACGGGCAGACCGGCTTGCTGCCAGGCGGCAAGGCCACCTTCGAGCGAATAGATCTCACTGTAACCGGCTTCCTTCAGGGCTGCTTGACCCTTGCCCGAGCGCTGGCCGGTCTGGCACACGACGATGATGGGGACGGACTTGTCCTTTGCAAGGCTGGCGGCACGGCTTGCCAGGTCGGAAAGTGGCGCACTCTTGGCTTGCGGCAGGTGGCCCTTGGCGTATTCGGTGGCTTCCCGGATATCCACAACCACGGCATTGCGCTTGTTGATCAGCTGGGTAGCGGCGGCCGGGTTGACGGTCTTGCCGGAGGTTCCGCGCGAGATGGCGGGCCACGCCAGCAGGCCGCCCGACACGACGGCGAGGGCGATCAAGGCAAGGTTGTTGTAGTCGGCGAAGAAATTCACGTTGGCATTCCGGTGGGTTGAGTCGGCGGCATTATAAAATAGACGGTTTGGCGCCCGCGACCCGCTATTGTCTCCTAGTTGACACATGTGCGGCGGTATGTGGCAGGGCGCACACAGGTTTCTCACGCTTTGGAAGCAGCATGTACAAACTCGTTCTCATCCGCCACGGCGAATCCACGTGGAATCTCGAAAACCGCTTCACCGGCTGGGTCGACGTCGACCTGACCGACACCGGCGTGGCCCAGGCCAAGCTGGGCGGCAAGCTGCTGCGCGAGGCAGGGCTGGCCTTCGATGTAGCCTACACCTCGGTGTTGAAGCGTGCCATCCGCACGCTGTGGCACGTGCAGGACGAAATGGACCTGATGTGGATTCCGGTCCGGAACGAATGGCGCCTGAACGAACGCCACTATGGTTCGCTGTCCGGCCTGAACAAGGCCGAGACCGCCGCCAAGTTCGGCAACGAGCAGGTGCTGGTATGGCGCCGCAGCTACGACACCCCGCCGCCGGCGCTCGACGCGGACGATCCGCGTGCGGCTTACGACGATCCGCGCTACGCGCAAGTGCCGCGCGAGCAGATTCCGCTGACCGAATGCCTGAAGGACACGGTCGAGCGCGTGCTGCCGCTATGGAACGAATCCATCGCCCCCGACATCAAAGCGGGGAAGCGCGTGGTAATCGCCGCCCATGGCAACAGCATCCGCGCGCTGGTGAAGTACCTGGACCAGATCTCGGATGACGACATCGTTGGCATCAACATCCCCAATGGCACCCCGCTCGTGTACGAGCTGGACGCAGACCTGCGCCCGCTGCGTCATTACTACCTGGGCGACCAGGAAGCGATCGCGGCCTCCCTGGCCGCCGTGGCGAACCAAGGCAAGGCAAACTGAGGCCCAGGCCGGGCGCGCGCCGCGAGGCTCGCCCGGCCGTCTCAGGCAGTGGACCAGGCCTTTTTTGCTGCTCCCTCTTATACTGTCGGACAAATCCGGCCGGTGCGATGCGCCAGGCCGGCTCCGACACAGCACAATCCTCACACGTTCAGGCAGCCCTCATGCGTAAGACGCTCAAGAACATCAGTCTTGTTACTGCCGGACTCGTTGCCGGCGTGCTCGCCACGCTGCAACTATCGGCCACGGCGCAGAATTCGCCGGGGCCGCTCCCGCTGGAGCAGTTGCGCTTGATGGCCGACATCTTCGGCCAGATCAAGCGCGAATATGTCGAGCCGGTGGATGACAAGAAGCTGCTGACCGAAGCCATCAAAGGCATGGTCGCCAGCCTGGATCCGCATTCGGCCTATCTGGACGAGAAGGACTTCAAGGAACTGCAGGAAGGCACGCGCGGACGCTTCGCCGGCCTGGGGATCGAAATCTCGCAGGAAGAAGGGCTCGTCAAGGTGATCAACCCGATCGAAGACACCCCCGCCTTCCGCGCCGGCATCCAGCCCGGCGACCTGATCACCCGCATCGACGACAAGCCTGTGCGCGGCCTGCCACTGGAGCAGGCAGTCAAGCGCATGCGCGGCGAGCCGGGCACCAAGGTCACGCTGACCATCTATCGCAAGAGCGACGAGCGCACCTTCCCGGTGTCGATCACGCGTGCGGAGATCCGCGTGCAGTCGGTCAAGGCCAAGCTGATCGACAATGACCGCCTCGCCTGGGTCCGCCTGACCAGCTTCCAGGAACGCACGGTGGCCGACCTGGGCAAGAAACTGGACGAACTGGCCCAGAAGAACCCCAACCTGAAGGGCGTGATCCTGGACCTGCGCAACAACGGCGGCGGCGTGCTGCAAGGCGCGGTCGGCGTGGCGGCAGCCTTCCTGCCCGACGACGTGACCGTGGTCTCGACCAATGGCCAGGTGCCCGATGCCAAGCGTGTCTACAAGACCACGTTCAACAACTACCGGCTGTCCTCGCTCGAGGACGATCCGCTCAAGGACCTGCCGGCGCTGTATAAAAAGATCCCGATGGTGGTGTTGACCAACGCCTACTCGGCGTCGGCGTCCGAAATCGTTGCCGGCGCGCTGCAAGACCACAAGCGCGCGCTGATCATGGGCAAGACCACGTTCGGCAAGGGCTCCGTGCAGACCGTGCGCCCGCTCACCAACGACACCGGCATCAAGCTGACCATCGCGTACTACTACACGCCGACGGGCAAGTCGATCCAGGCCAAGGGCATCCGCCCGGACATCCCGGTCGACCAGAACCCGGAAGGCGATCCTGACGACGCGCTGATCACCCGCGAGATCGACACCGAGCGCCACCTGCACAACAAGCAGGAATCGGAAGAGCCCGAGATGAACGAGCGCGAGCAGCGCCGCGTCGAGGAACTGCGCCGCCTCGAGGAAGAAAACGCCAAGAAAACGCCGGAAGAACGCGACAAGGAACGCAAGAAGAAGCCGATCGAGTTCGGCTCGGCCGAGGACTTCATGCTGCAGCAAGCCATTGCCCAGCTCGAAGGCCAGCCGGTCAAGCGCTCCAAGTCCAAGCTTGAAGCCGTGGCCACGTCGGACAAGCCGTCCAAGCCTGCGGCAACCAAGGCGGCTACCCCGGCCAAGCCGGCCAGCAAGGCACCAGCCGGCGCGCCGCCGGCCAGCGCCCCGATGGGCACGCCGCTGGGCACGCCGACCGGCAAGGCCCCCTGAAATCCTGATGAATAACAGCGGCCCCGCGGGGCCGCTTTTGCATTGCACGCCATGAACGACGCATGAACGACGATCAACTGCTGCGCTATTCGCGGCATATCCTGCTCGACGAACTCGGCATCGAGGGCCAGAGCCGGTTGCTCGCCAGCCACGCGCTGGTGATCGGCGCGGGCGGCCTGGGCGCTGCCGCCCTGCCCTACCTGGCCTCGGCCGGCGTGGGCACCATCACCGTGGTCGATGACGACGTGGTCGATCTGACCAACCTGCAGCGCCAGGTGATCCACACCACCGCCAATGTCGGACGCCCCAAGGTGGAATCGGCGCGGGAGGGCATGCTGCGCATCAACCCGGGCATCGACGTGCGCCTGGTACAGGCGCGCGTGGGCGCCGCAGAGTTAGCGCGCCTGGTGGCCGATGCCGACGTGGTGCTCGATTGCTGCGACAACTTCGACACGCGCCAGGCCGTCAACCGCGCCTGCGTCCAGCACAGCGTGCCCCTGGTGTCCGGCGCGGCCCTGCGCTTCGACGGGCAGATCAGCGTGTTTGACCACCGCCAGCCGGGCGCGCCCTGCTATGCCTGCCTGTTCCCGCCCTCGCAGCCGGCGCAGGAAGTGGCTTGCGCCACCATGGGCGTGTTCGCGCCGCTGGTGGGAATGGTGGGCACGGTGCAGGCGGCGGAGGCCCTCAAGCTGCTGATGGGCGTCGGCACCACCCTGGCCGGCCGCCTGTTGATGGTCGATGCGCTTGGCATGGAATGGACCACGATGCGCCTCGCGCGCGTGGCCGATTGCGAAGTCTGCGGTGGCGCGCACGCGCAGGCCGCCCCCTAGGCGGCCTGCGCGCGTTCAGGCGCGGGTGCGCTCACGCAGGAAAGCCAGCACCGCGGCGCGCTCGCCGCGGAACACGATCCTGGCCTCGCGCTGTTCGCGCTGGTAGGCGTACATCGGGTCGTAGTATTGCTGCAGCAGCAAGGCGATCCAGCCCAGATGCAGGTCGGTCTCGCCCGTTTCCTCCTGGCGCGCCAGCGCTTGGTCCAGCAAGTCCGAGAGCCGCTCGTAGCGCGTGCCGCCGAGCCGCTTGGCAATGGCCGCCATGGCATCGCGCAGGCGCGCCGCGTAAGCGGCGAAACCTGCCTGCTCACCCAGTGCCGCCATGAACTCCCCCGACAGACCGAGCACGTAGTCTTCCAGCACGCGGCGCACGCGCGCCTCGAAGGACTCCTCCAGCCAGACCAGCGGCGCTACCTGAATCGCCTGATAGAAGGCCTGCGGCAGGTTGCGCGCGCCGATGAAGCGCCCCTCGTCCTCGACCACCAGCGCCGGCAGCCCGGCCGCGCGATGGCGCAGCAGCGAAATCGCCAGGCCATTCTCGAAATCGATCTGCGTGGGCTGCGCCACCGTGCGCCGGCCAAAGCTGGACCCGCGGTGGCGAGCCTGGCCCTCCAGGTCGATGGCGGCGTCCCGGCTGCCGCTCGAGCCCGTGACCAGGTCAGCGATCAGCTCGGTCTTGCCGCTCCCGGTCATGCCGCCCAGCACCAGCAGGCTGCATTCGGCGGCGGCCGCATCCAGGGTCTCGATCAGGAAGCCGCGCATCGCCTTGTAGCCGCCCGTCACACGCGGATAAGCGATGCCGGCGTCCTCGCGCAGCCATTGCTGCACGATCTGCGAGCGCAGGCCGCCGCGGAAGCAATACAGGTAGCCGTCGGGATGCGCCCGCGCAAAGGCCGCCCAGCCCGCGGTTCGCGCCGCGCGGATTTCGCCGGTCACCAACTGGTGGCCCAGCGCGAGCGCGGCCTGCGGCCCTTGTTCCTCATAGCACAAGCCAACCTGGTGCCGCTCGGCATCGTCCATCAGCGGCAGGTTGACCGCGCCCGGAAACGCGCCGCGCGCGAACTCCACCGGCGCGCGCGCATCGAGCAGCGGCGCGCCGGAAAGAAAGAGCTGGCGAAAGTCGGCCGTATCCTCGCGCATCAGATCACCTCGACGGCGTACCGGCCCTGCTCGACGAACTCGCCGACCGGCGCCAGTGCCAGGCCAAACTCCGCGCAGGCAGCATGGAAACCGGCCTCGCCGGCAGGCTCGACCGCCACCAGCAAGCCTCCGCTGGTCTGCGGATCGCACAGCAAGGCGCGCTGCACCTCGCTCAACGCGCCGCCCCGGTTGTCGATCCCGGCGCCGATCCGTGCGCCGTAGCTATCGAAGTTGCGCTGGGTGCCGCCGGGCACGCAACCGGCCTCGACGTAGCGCAGCACTTCCGGCAGCAACGGCACGGCGGCGTGGTCAAGACGCGCTGTGAGGCGGCTGCCGTCTGCCATCTCGACAAGGTGCCCGAGCAGGCCAAAGCCGGTCACATCCGTCATGGCCCGCACGCCGGCCAGCTTGCCGAAGCGGCTGCCCGGACGATTGAGCACGCACATCCAGTCGCGAGCCAGGTGGATATCCTCGGCGCGCAGCTTACCCTGCTTCTCGGCAGTGGTCAGCACGCCGATGCCCAGCGGCTTGGTCAGGTACAGACGGCAGCCGGCGGTCGCGGTGTCGTTGCGTTTCAGGTGCGCGCGGTCGACCACGCCCGTCACCGCAAGCCCGAAGATGGGCTCCGGAGCATCGATGGAATGCCCGCCGGCAAGCGGGATGCCCGCTTCCTCGCAGGCACGGCGCCCACCCGCCACCACCTCACGCGCCACCTCGGGCGGCAGCAGCTTGACCGGCCAGCCGAGGATGGCGATGGCCAGCAGCGGATCGCCTCCCATGGCGTAAATGTCGCTGATGGCGTTGGTGGCAGCGATGCGTCCGAAGTCGAACGGGTCATCGACGATCGGCATGAAGAAATCGGTGGTGGAGACCACGCCACGGCCCTCCTCCAGCCCATCCAGCGCATAAACCGCCGCATCGTCGCGCGAGGCATTGCCGACCCACAGGCGCGGATCGAGATGCTGGTTGCCGCTGCCGGCAAGAATCACGTCGAGCACCTGCGGCGAAATCTTGCATCCGCAGCCGGCACCATGGCTGTACTGCGTCAGGCGGATCGGGTCTGCCATGATGCTGGCTCCTGTCGTTTGGTTTGGTCTGGTGTGGTGTGGTGCGATGCCGATTCGGCCCCCTTCTGCGCAGCATAGGCGGATCGCGCTCAAGCTGGCGCGAACACCGGCCCTGGCAAGGGCGGTCAGGCTGGGTGAAGAATGGGAATCTGAATGATAAGGGTTACCGCCAGGATGCGGGCGGAACCGGCAGCACCGAGTGGCGCCGCGCGGTTGCGGCCACTGGGTTCTTGCGAACCTGCGGCCGGCTGCTGGGCGGATTATTGCTCGCCCGGCTCCATCTGCGATTGCAGATAGTTCGGCAGGCCAACCTTGTCGATCAGGTCGAGCTGCGTCTCGAGGAATTCGATGTGCTCTTCGGTATCGGTCAGGATCTCGACCAGGATCTCGCGGCTGACGTAGTCGCCCACCGATTCGCAATACGTAATGCCTTCCTTGACGGTGGCATGCGCGCCTTGCTCGAGCTTCAGGTCGCACTTGAGCATTTCCGGGGTGTCTTCGCCCAGCAGCAACTTGTTGAGGTCCTGCAGATTGGGCAGGCCGTCAAGCATCAGGATGCGATCGATCAGGCGATCAGCATGCTTCATCTCGCCAATGGATTCCTTGTACTCGATATCGCCGAGCTTCTTCAGGCCCCAGTGGCGGTACATGCGAGCGTGCAGGAAGTATTGGTTGATCGCGGTCAGCTCGTTCTTCAGCTGCGCGTTCAGATGCTGGATGACCTTCTTGTCACCTTTCATTGGAGGCTCCTTGTTGCAACGGGCCCCCGCAAAAACGCGAAGCGGCGCAAGGCGCGCCGCAGGCAGTCAAAACAAGCGAACACGCGCCGCAACCTGAAAGTTGCAGCGAGTTTAAGCAACCAGCTCAGTGCGCCGGTCGTTCGCGACTGCCGGGTCCCGAGTGTCCATTATGGCACGTGGGCCCGACGACGAACAGGAAGAAATGGGCACGACCTGGATGGTGGAGACCTTGACGTTGCGTACCGCCGCGACGCCTTCGCAAAGCACCTGTTGGGCGCATTCGCGGCAGCGGCCACAGCAGGTGCCAACACCTAGCGTTTCAGCCAGCTCGTCGAGCGTGGACACGCCTAGATGCACAGCACCATGAATTTCTCGGTCGGTAACCTGATTGCAGATGCAAACGTACACAAATCCCTCCTTGGGAGAGGGGTGACACCGGCATGTCACCCGCGATGTACGCCAGAATATCAGAGATCGAAAATGATAACAATTCCCATTAAGCTACAAAAGGTACATGCCAAGAGCGCGGCACTTAGCCCGGATATTGCAAAGACAGGGAACGTCACAACCTGCAGAAAAGCGCCTTAAAATACATCTTCACAGCGTTGGATTTTCGTAAAAACCTTAACGGAATCAGGGTTGTCAGAGCAGTTTCAACGCGCAAGCGAGCTCCTCCGGCTCGTAAGCGGTCAGCACCTGCTCCACCAGCCGCTCCAGCCTCTCGCAGTCGGCATGCAGGACTTCCTGCTTGACCCGCAGCAACTGCGAGGGATGCATCGAGAACTCGCGCAGCCCCATGCCCAGCAGCAGGCGCGTCATGGCGGGATCCCCGGCCATCTCGCCGCACACAGCCACCGGCACGCCAGCGTGGTTGGCCTCGCGGATGGTGCGGGCGATCAGTTGCAGCACCGCCGGGTGCAGCGGGTCGTAGAGATGCGCCACGGCATTGTCGGCGCGGTCGATGGCCAGCGTGTATGGATCAGGTCATTGGTGCCGATGGAGAGAAAATCCATGCGCCGCAGGAACAGCGGCAGCATCAGCACGGCGGCCGGGATCTCGATCATCGCCCCGACCTTGATGTTGGGGTCGAACGCTTGGCCGCGCGCGTCGAGCTGGCGCTTGGCCTGCGCGATCAGGTCCAGGGTCTGGTCGATCTCGCGGGCATGGGCCAGCATCGGGATCAGGAGCCGCACCGGGCCAAAGGCCGAGGCACGCAGCAGCGCGCGCAACTGGGTCAGGAACATGGCCGGCTCGGACAGCGACCAGCGGATCGCGCGCAAGCCCAGCGCCGGATTGAGGGCCGTCTCGAAATCGTCGCCGCGGCCATCCCGGCCGTCGCGGCCATCCAGTGGCTTGTCGGCACCGATGTCGATGGTGCGGATCGTGACGGGCAGCCCGTGCATGGCGTCCACGGCGCCGCGGTACGCCTCGAATTGCTCCTCCTCGTCGGGCAGCTCGCCGCGCCGGTTCATGAACAGGAACTCGGAGCGGAACAGGCCCACGCCAACCGCACCCGCGGTCAGCGCCGCGGTGGCATCTTCCGCCATCTCGATGTTGGCCAGCAGGTCGATCTCGAGCCCGTCCAGCGTCACCGCAGGCGTATGGCGCAGGCGCTGCAGGCGCTTCTTTTCCAGCGCGCGCTCGCTCTGCCGGTGGCGGTACTCTTCGAGGATGATCGCTGAAGGATCCACGATGACCAGGCCCGCATCGCCGTCGATGATGACCCAATCGTCCTGGCGGATCAGCTCACTGGCGCTCTGCACGCCTACGGCGGCGGGAATATCGAGGCTGCGCGCCACGATGGCGGTATGGGAAGTGCGCCCGCCAAGGTCGGTCACGAAGCCGTGGAACACGGTATGGCGGAACTGCAGCATGTCCGCCGGCGAGATGTCGTGGGCGACCACGATCACGCCGGGCGCGGGCTCGCCGTCAGGAGCCAGGGAGGAAGGTGGCACCGGGGCCGGGGCCAGCACAGCCGCGCCGGCCAGCACCTTGAGGATGCGCTCGACCACCTGGCGGATGTCCGCCTTGCGTTCGCGCAGGTATTCGTCCTCGATTTCGTCGAACTGGCGCATCAGCTCTTCGAGCCGCGTGGTCAGCGCCCATTCGGCGTTGTAGCGCCGGTTGCGGATCAGCGCCTCGGGCTCGCGCGCCAGCGCCTCGTCATCCAGGATCATGGCATGCACGTCGAGGAAGGCGCCCAGTTCTTCCGGCGCCTCGCGCGGCAGATCCCGCTTGAGCGTGACCAGCTCGGCCCGCACCGCCGCGCGCGCCGAACGCAGGCGCTCGACCTCGGCATCAAGCCGGTCTTCGTCGACCAGGTAATGGGAGACATCAAGCGCGGCAGGCGCCAGCAAATGCGCGCGCCCGATGGCGACGCCGCGCGAAACCGGGATGCCGTGCAGGGCAAATGGCATGTACCGCTCCGTCAGGAACGTTTAAAAAATCTGGCCAGGGCCAGCCACCTTGGAAACGGCTTCAGGATGCGGCGAAGCGACCCCGGCCAGGCCCGCCGCCACGCTCGGCATTGCCGCCTTTCATCCCGTACCCGGCCTCCTACTCCCCTTCGCCGAAGCGATTGGCGATGAGCGCCAGCAACGCGTCCATGGCCTCTTGCTCATCGGGTCCGTCGGTCTCGATGGTCACGGTGGAGCCGATGCCGGCGGCCAGCATCATGACACCCATGATGCTTTTGGCGTCGACCTGCCGACCATTGCGCGACATCTTGACCTGACTGACGAAGTTGCCCGCCAGTTGCGTCAGCTTGGCGGAAGCACGGGCATGCAGCCCAAGCTTATTGATTATGTTGGTGTCCCTCTGCAGCATATTTGTCGGGATGATTTGCGATCTGGTTCTGGACGGTGGTGGAGCCTACCTGCAGCACACCCTGCGAGCCCCCCGCCAGCGCCTTGAGGGCAAGCTGGTCGAGTTTCTCGGCACGGTAGCAGATGGCGCGCACCAGCATGGGAAGGTTGACGCCGGCAAGCACCTTGACGCGACCCGGCTCGGCGAGGCGCGCGGCAATGTTGGCCGGCGTGGCGCCAAAGATATCGGTCAACACCAGTGCGCCGTTGTCTTCGCAGACTTCGGCCAGGCGGCGCCGGGCCTCGGCCAGCACGGCGGCGGGCTCCGCGTCCGGCATGACGTCGATCGCCTCGAGCCGTTGGGGCTGGCCGCAATAGACGTGGGCGGCGCACTCGCGCAATGCCGAAGCCAGCGGGGCGTGCGCGATGATCAGGATGCCTGCCATGGTGGTGAATCCGTTGGATTGACGCGATTGTAGCAGGCAGCCCGCCCGTGATTCAGCGCGAACGCGCCTGTACCGCGTGCTCGAGGGCGTCGATGAACATGGCAGCCACCTGGAACCCGGTCTGCTGCGTGATTTCCTGGAAGCACGTCGGGCTGGTCACATTGACTTCGGTCAGGTAGTCGCCGATCACGTCCAGCCCAACCAGCAGCAGGCCTTGTTCCCACAGGCCCGGGGCCAGCGCCTCGGCGATCTCGCGATCGCGTGCCGAGAGCTCCTGGGCACGGCCGGTGCCGCCCGCCGCCAGGTTGCCGCGCACTTCGCCGTCCTTGGGAATACGCGCCAGCGAGTACGGCACGGGCACGCCGCCGATCAGCAGGATGCGCTTGTCGCCGTCCTTGATCTCGGGAATATAACGTTGCACCATCAGGGTGCGCGCACCGTTCTCCCCCAGCGTCTCGATGATGGCGCCAAGATTCAGGCCATCCGCGCCAACCCGGAAGATGCCCATCCCGCCCATGCCATCAAGCGGCTTTAAAATCACATCGCGATGCTCCGCGTGGAACGCGCGAATACGATCCGCGTCACGGGTGACCAGGGTCGGCGTGATGTATTCGGGATAGCGGGCTATCGCCAGCTTTTCGGAATGGTCGCGGATCGCCTGCGGCTTGTTGAACACATTGGCGCCCTGCGACTCGGCCAGCTCCAGCAGCCAGGTGCTGGTCACATATTCCATGTCGAAGGGCGGATCCTTGCGCATCACGATCGCATCGAAGCCGGTCAGTGGCTGCAGGCCCGGCTCACCCGCGCGGTACCAGTCATGGGCGTCGCCCGTTAGCTGCAGCGGGCGCACCACCGCCTCGACCTGATGGGCCGACAGCGACAGTTGCGACTGCAGGCAGGCAAACAGCTCATGGCCGCGCTCGACCGCCTCCACCATCATGGCGTAGGTCGAGTCCTTGTAGGTCTTGAAGGTGTCCAGCGGGTCGGTAATAAACAGAATGCGCATGTTGGCTCGTCCCGGTCGCAGCGTTTGTCTCAGAGAATCGGATTGGGGTCGGTCTTCTCGAGTTCCAGCGACGCCGCCAGCAAAGCCAGCCGCGCCACCACACCATACATATAGAAGCGGTTCGGCACGGCCGCGCCCGGTTTGGCATGGCTGTCCGGAATGCCGTTGGGCGCGAACGCCAGCGGCACGAAATGCGCGCCCGGCGCATTCAGGTTCTCGTCGTTGCCGCGGCCGGTATGGACGCGGTAGAAGCCACCGACCACATAGCGGTCGATCATGTATACCACCGGCTCGGCCACCGCCTCGTTGACCTTCTCGAAGGTGTGCACGCCTTCCTGGATGATGACGTCGTTGACCTCAAGGCCTTCCTTGACGACGCTCATCTTGTTGCGTTCCTTGCGGTTCAGCCCCTTGATCTCGGACGCATCCTTGATGGTCATGATGCCCATGCCATAGGTGCCGGCATCGGCCTTGACCACGACATACGGCGTTTCCTTGATGCCGTACTCGCGGTACTTCTTGGCGATCTTCTTGAGCACGCCTTCGACCGAGTCGGCCAGCGCTTCCTCGCCAATGCGCTCATGGAAATCGATGCCCCCGCACTTGGCGAAGTACGGGTTGACCATCCACGGATCCACGTCGATCAGCTTGGCGAACTTCTTGGCGACTTCGTCATAGGCCGAGAAATGGCTCGACTTGCGGCGCGTGGACCAGCCCGCGTGCAGCGGCGGCAGCAGGTATTGCTCGTTGATGTTCTCCAGGATCGGGGGAATGCCGGCGGAGAGATCGTTGTTGAGCAGGATCGAGCAGGGATCGAAGTCCTTCAGGCCCAGGCGGCGGCCACGCGCGCCAAGGCGGGCCAGCGGCTCCACCACCAGCGTCTGGCCATCGGGAAGCTCGATCGGCGTGGGTTCGGTGATGTCTTCGGACAGCGAGCCCAGGCGGACGTTAAGGCCGGCCTGGCGCATGATCAGCGACAGCCGCGCCACGTTCTGCAGGTAGAACATGTTGCGGGTGTGGCGCTCGGGGATCAGCAGCAGGTTCTTGGCGTCGGGGCAGATCTTCTCGATCGCCGCCATCGCCGCCTGGACTGCCAGCGGCAGCATTTCAGGCGCCAGGTTGTTGAACCCGCCCGGGAACAGGTTGGTATCGACCGGGGCCAGCTTGAAGCCGGCGTTGCGCAGGTCGACCGAACAGTAGAACGGAGGCGTATGTTCCTGCCATTCCAGCCTGAACCAGCGCTCGATGGACGGCGTCGCATCCAGGATCTTTTTTTCCAGCTCGAGCAGTGGACCGTTCAGCGCGGTGATGAGATGCGGGACCATAAACATCCTATTGATCGTCTTTATCGTTCGCCCAGATTGTAGAGGAACGGCCAATTGGCTGCTGGCGCCGCCTGAATAAGCATATGCGAGCGCCGGCATAAGGGATAAGGGATACGGATATGGGGATGGGGGCCCGGAATAAAAGGGGGAGGCCCTAAGAGGAATCCGAAGCACTTCCGGGCGGCCTGCCAGCAAGGCCGGGAGGCAAAAAAAAGCGCGACCGGAGCCGCGCTTTCAAATGGCCTGACAGATACGGGGAGCGTTCTGCAGGTGGAGGAAACTGCCTCACTGGCACTGTATGTGCGCCCCCCCTCAAAAACAATTGAAGCTTTTTAAGATCGGATTTAAGCACTTTGCGAAAAAGCCGCCGGCTCCGCTTTCCGCCTGGCCCGGCCGCCCGCGGCGGACGCCTGAAATGAAAAAAGCCCGGCACAAGGCCGGGCGAAACTCCTGAGAGAAGATTCCCAATCAGCTCTCCAGCACAACACCTTTACGATCAGGCTTCATACGCGGTCTCGCCGTGCGAGGTGATGTCCAGGCCCTCGCGTTCTTCTTCTTCCGGCACCCGCAGGCCGATCAGCATATCCACCAGCTTGAAGGCGACGAAGGCCACCACACCCGACCACACGATGGTGGTGAGCACGCCTTCGAACTGGATCCACACCTGGCCCGCGATCGAATAATCGTCCGAGACCTTGTTGGCCACGTAGTCATAGACACCCGTGCCGCCCAGGCTCGGCGCGGCGAACACGCCGGTCAGCAGCGCACCCAGGATGCCGCCCACGCCGTGCACGCCGAAGACGTCGAGCGAGTCGTCCATGCCCAGCAGCTTCTTCAGGCCGGTCACGCCCCACAGGCACAGCAGGCCGGCGGCGATGCCGATCACGATCGAGCCCATCGGGCCGACGAAGCCGGCCGCCGGGGTGATGGCCACCAGGCCAGCCACTGCGCCCGAAGCGCCACCCAGCATCGAGGGCTTGCCCTTGCTGATCCATTCGCCGAAGGTCCAGGACAGCACGGCGGCGCAGGTCGCCAGCAGAGTGTTGACGAAAGCCAGTGCGGCCGAGCCGTTGGCTTCCAGCGCCGAGCCGGCGTTGAAGCCGAACCAGCCGAACCACAGCAGCGAGGCGCCCACCATGGTGAAGGTCAGGCTGTGCGGACGCAGGGCCTCACGGCCAAAGCCGATCCGCTTGCCGAACATGAAGGCACCCACCAGGCCAGCCACGGCTGCATTGATGTGCACCACCGTGCCGCCAGCGAAGTCGAGCGCGCCCTTCTGGAACAGCCAGCCACCCTTGGCCGTGGCTGCCGCGCCGGCTGCCGCGTCGGTGTACAGGTCAGGACCAGGCCAGAACCAGACCATGTGGGCCATCGGGATGTACGAGAAGGTGAACCACAGGACCACGAAGACCAGCACCGCCGAGAACTTGGCGCGTTCGGCGAAAGCGCCGATGATCAGGCCGCAGGTAATGGCTGCGAAGGCGCACTGGAAGGCGAAGTAAGCCAGTTCCGGTACCACCACGCCCTTGGAGAAGGTGGCAGCCACGGCATCGACATTGAGCCCCTTCATGAAGAGCCGGTCGGTGCCGCCAAAGAAGGCGTTACCCTCGGTGAAGGCGAAGCTGTAGCCGTAGATGGCCCACAACAGCGACACCAGCGAGAAGATCACCAGGCACTGCATCAGCACCGACAGCATGTTCTTCGAGCGGACCAGGCCACCGTAGAACAGCGCCAGGCCAGGCAGCGTCATCAGGATCACGAAGGCCGTGGAGACCAGCAGCCACGCGGTATCGCCCTTGTTGGGCACCGGTGCCGGTGCTGCGGCAGGGGCGGCAGCCTCTGCTGGCGCAGCTGCCGCCGCCGCTGCCGCGGGAGCGGAGGCAGCTGCAGGTGCGGCCGTGGCGGCGGCGGCCGGCGCGGAGGCTTCGGCCGCGGGCTTGTCCTGCGCCATGGCGTGGGTGGACAGGCCGATGCCGGCCGTGCCCAAGGCCAGCGCCATGGCGCCGGTTGTCAGGATGCGCTTGAACCAGGATTTCATTGTGATTAACCTCTTATCGTTGGGCTGTGCGTCACAGCGCGTCGCCGCCGGTCTCGCCGGTGCGGATGCGGATGACCTGCTCGATCGGTGCGACGAAGATCTTGCCGTCGCCAATCTTGCCGGTGCGCGCCGATTTCTCGATCGCCTCGATGGCCCGGTCGACCACGTCGTCCGGGACGGCCACTTCGATCTTCACCTTGGGCAGGAAATCCACGATGTACTCCGCGCCCCGATACAGCTCGGTATGGCCCTTCTGGCGGCCGAAGCCCTTGACTTCAGTCACGGTGATGCCGGACACGCCCACGTCCGAGAGCGCTTCGCGCACCTCGTCGAGCTTGAACGGCTTGATGACGGCGATGATCAGTTTCATCCGATTTCTCCTCTGAGCGGGACGGCCCGGCCTCGCGTCCGGCGCCCGCTCGACCTGATGCGTGTTTAGAAAGTCTTGGTGATCGAAGCCCAGGCTGTAGCCTTGCCGACGTAGCGGCCCGGTACATTGGTATAGGCCGATTTGTGCGCATTGGTGTCGATATAGGCGATCGCCAGTGCGAAGCCCTTGCCCAGGTCCTTGGTCAGCCCGAGCTTCCAGTCGGTGTATGAGGCGCTGTTCACGTGCTTCACGTTCTGGTAGCCGACGTGGGCATTGAGCGTCAGGTCCCAGAAGTTCAGCGGCACATTGGCCGACAGGTCGGCGTAGTAGCTGTACTTGCTGTCAGCGAAGCCGAACAGGTTGGTCAGCGCCTGCGAGTACTTGAAGAACACCGGGCCAGCGCCGGCGCCGACATACAGTTCCGTGGTGTACGGGCGGGTGAAGCCGTTCGGGTAATCGCCCGGGTAGTAGTACTGCAGCACGCCAGCGTCATAGTTCCACTCCAGGCCGGCCAGCGTCACCGTGTTCTTGAAGCCGCCGTAGAAGTCCATCTCGATCGGTGCCGAGACTTTCGGATTGCTGTCGCCGAGCCAGCTGATGCTCGAGTTCCAGTTACCCACATAGAAGCCGCTCGAATGCGAGTAGTCGAAACCGCCCTGGATGGCCGGGCGGCGGTTGGTCTGCATCAAACCGCGATAGCGATACTCACTGGCCAGGGTCACGTTGGCGGTGAAGGTGTGCGGCGAAGCCTCGGCGGCGGCGGCGGCGTCGGTAGGTGCACCGCCCTCCTGCGCACTGCTCTGGGCGAAGGCGGCGGGGGCGAGCCCGCAAAGCACAACTGCACTGGCGCTGACTGCAAGGGCCAACTTCTTCATGGGTTTGTTCTCCTTTTCCTCTGGCTCGGTACTCGTGTGTTTGAAAGTAGTTTGTAAAACGAGGCTCCTGCCACCATTACTGCAACTGCCGTGCCAGGAGGGAACCGTGGCGTGAAAGCGTCATTTTGTGCGCAAAAAGACATCAAATTGGACGAGGCCGACTGTCTCCCAGCGAACTTACTGACGTTAAAAGGTGTTACCAGCCCGCGCTGGCGCTTTCCCGGGGACGCTTGAAGCGTGATAATCGGCCCATGCTGGCGGCAAGTGCCGTGCACGCACCGCGTTTGCCCACACCCCGTTTCGGTGCACCGCGATGCAGCACGCCGAATCCCGCCCACCCAGTTATCCGCACCAAGGCGGTGCAAAAGGAGAACCAGTATGAAACCCACCGATCTCTTCAACGATTTCCAGGCCAAGATCAGCGAAGCCCTGCGCAATTCGCCGGCCAAGGACATCGAAAAAAACGTTCGCAGCATGATGACGCAGGGGTTTTCCAAGCTCGACCTGGTCACCCGCGAGGAATTCGACGTCCAGTCGCAGGTGCTGGCGCGCACCCGCGCGCGCCTGGAGGAACTGGAAGCCCGCGTGCAGGCGCTGGAAAGCCGCTCGACAGGCGGCTCCGACACGCCTGTTTCGGGCTGAAGCCCTTGCCGCGTCCCGTGTTTGCTCCAGGGGCCCGATGACCCCGGGCGCAGCCCTCGACCGCCAGAATGGCCGCCGTATTCCGGCGGCCATTCTCGTTAACACTTCCTTGATGCTTTTCGGAGTGAGATGAGCCTCGCCCTCCTGCGTAGCCGGGCGCTGACCGGACTCGAGGCACCGCTGGTGTCGGTCGAGGTGCACCTGGCCAACGGCCTGCCCGCCTTCAATATCGTCGGGTTGGCCGATACCGAAGTGCGCGAGAGCCGCGAGCGGGTGCGCGCGGCGATCCTCAACAGCCAACTCGAGTTTCCCAGCCGGCGCATTACGGTGAATCTGGCGCCAGCCGACCTGCCCAAGGAGTCCGGGCGCTTTGACCTGCCGATCGCGCTCGGCATCCTGGCCGCAAGCGGGCAAGTCCCGCTGGATGGCCTGGATGCCAGCGAGTTCGCCGGCGAGCTGTCGCTGTCCGGCGAATTGCGCCCCGTGCGCGGGGCACTGGCCATGGCCATGGGCCTGGGGCGCGACAACGCGGCACGGCAAGCCGCTGGCGAAGGCCCGGCGCGCAGCTTCGTGGTGGCGGCGGAAAACGCGCCCGAGGCGGCCCTGATTGACGGCGTCACGGTATATGCGGCGCGCTCCCTGCTGGAAGTCTGTGCTCACCTTGGCCCCCTGCCCACGGACCGCCTGGCACGCGCGGAGCCGCTGGTGGAGATCGCGGCAGGAGACCCGGCCGGCCCGGACATGCGTGACGTGCGGGGCCAGGCGCAAGCGCGCCGCGCCATGGAGATCGCGGCGGCGGGCCAGCATTCGGCATTGCTCGTCGGTCCGCCCGGCACCGGCAAGTCCATGCTGGCCCAGCGCTTTGCCGGCCTGCTGCCACCCATGACGCTGGACGAAGCGCTAGAATCCGCCGCGGTGCAGAGCCTGACCGCCGCCGGCTTCCATCCCGCCCGCTGGCGTGAGCGGCCCTACCGCTCGCCGCACCACACCGCGTCGGCGGCGGCGCTGGTGGGCGGTGGCAGCAATCCCCGGCCGGGCGAGATCTCGCTGGCCCACCAAGGTGTGTTGTTCCTGGATGAGTTGCCTGAATTTGACCGCAAGGTGCTGGAAGTGCTGCGCGAACCCCTGGAATCGGGCCGCGTCACCATCTCGCGCGCCATGCGGCAGGCCGACTTCCCGGCGCGCTTCCAGTTCATCGCCGCGATGAACCCCTGTCCTTGCGGCTATCAGGGGCACCCTTCCCGTCCTTGCCGTTGCACGCCTGACCAGGTGCTGCGCTACCAGTCCAGGCTGTCGGGACCATTGCTCGACCGGATCGACCTGCAGGTGGAAGTGCCGGCGCAGGATCATCAGGAAATGCTCGACGGCCCGCCCGGAGAGCCCAGCGCCGACGTGCGCCAGCGCGTGCTGGCCGCCCGGGCCGTGCAGCAGGCCCGGCAGGGCAAGCCCAATGCCGCCCTGTCCGGTCGCGAGATCGACGAACACTGCCCGCTCGCGCCCGAGGCGCAGGCATTGCTGCGCGGCGCCATGGCCAAACTAGCCTGGTCGGCGCGCGCCTATTTCCGCGTATTGAAGATCGCCCGCACCATTGCCGACCTTGCGGGCGCCGAGCAATTGCAGCCAAGCCATGTGGGCGAGGCTATCCAGTACCGGCGCGCCTTGCGCACACCGTAGCCATTCACGCCCGGCGCGGCGGCACGGCCACAGGAGGTTCCGACGGCGGCGGGGGCTCCTCGATCGGAGGAAGGTCTGGCGGCACGCCCGGCGGCAGCGGATCTTCGGCCGGCGGCACGGTGTGGGCCGGCTGCGCTTGCAATGGAGCCTGCTGGGGGGAAGAGCTTCGCATTGCTTGCCTCCGCTTGGGTCGTCTTCGTCTTACCTTATTGAAGCAAACGCACTCGTTGGAAGCCAGCGATAGATAGACATATGGACGGATCGGGACGGCGCGGAGCCGGCCCCAAGTCCTCAAGCCGGATGGCGCCTGACGAAGAACAACGCCGCGCCCACGGCCACCAGCACGCTGCCGAAGATCCGGTTCTGCCAGCGCACCGCGCGCGCATTGCGGAACAGGCCGCGCATGCGCGAGGCCAGCAGCGCGTAGCCGTGCATCACCACCAGGTCCACGCCGCACATGGTCGCGGCCAGGATGGCAAGCTGGGGCCCGAGCGCATGGGCCGGATCGATGAACTGCGGCAACACCGCCACCATGAAGATGATGCCCTTGGGGTTGGTCACATTGGTTAGCAAGCCCGTGGCAAAACGCCGGCGCGGACTCAGCGCGGCGACGCGCGGCGCTTCCGTACCCGGCACGGCATCGTCCTGGCCGCCGTCCACCCGCGCGCGCCATTGCTGCACGCCGATATAGATCAGGTAGAGCGCACCGATCGTCTTGACCACGGCAAAGGCGTGCTCGGAGGCCACCAGCAGCGCGCCCAGGCCACCGCCAGCCACCAGCAGGATGATGACCAGCCCGGTCTGCAAGCCAAAGATCGTGGTGGTGGTCTTGCGCAGGCCATAGGACAGGCCATGGCTCATCGACAGCACCGCGCCGGATCCCGGCGACACGGCAATCACCCAACAGGCCGCGAAATAGGCCAGCCAAACATCCCAACGCATTGCGTTACTCCTTGAAAATAAACTGTCTTGAATCTGCCTGGAAGCCTGGAAGCCTGGAGCGCCCAGGTCAGAACGGATGGAAGCCCGTCAGGAACTGGTCTATCTGTTCCGCCTGGCGCTGGTCGCGCGCGGCCTCTCCCGCCTCCAGCACGACCGCCTGGTAGACGTGCACGCCCGACGCCACCAGCCGCGCCGTCAGCCTGCGTGGCGACTGGTCCTGCGGCGATACCGCGGCTACCTGCACCTCCACGCCCTCGAGCGCCACGGCCGGCGATGCGGCCGACATCACCGTTACCTTGCGGGTCTTGACCGCTTCGGCGGGATGCGGCCCGAGGTTGCCGAGCAAGCCCTTCTGCATGGAATCCAGCGCCGCCTGCCGCAACTCGGCGTCATCGGCGGGCAAGGTCACCACGCCCACGGCGAACAAGGTCTCGTCGACCCGGGCCGCGTCCATCGTCATGGGCAGCTTGCGCCCGGCAATCGCCACCTCGCGCGCAGCGCCGGATGGCTTGCCGGGATAGAGCGCCGCGTAGGCGCCTTCGTTGGACTGGATGGTGCGCCAGTCATAGCGGGGTGAACAGGCGATCAGCCCGGCGCCGAGCGCGCCCAGGACGATGGCTTTGGCAAGCAGGGACTGCGGCAAGCGGAAGAACCGTGGAAACCAGGCGTGGGGCATCAGGGCGGCGAATGCGGAAATAAGCCGCTATTATCGTAGAACCCGCGTGCCAGCGCTCATCCACATTGCCCGCCAATGCAAACCCAGCCATCGATCCAGCCAATGCAGCCATCCCCCCGGGGTGTCTTTGGCACCGCACGCCGTACCGGCGCGGCGATGCTCGGCGCCATGCTGGTCGCGGCAAGCACGAGCGCCCTGGCCGCCACGGCCCACCTGCCCCCCGTCAACGATCTCGCCGCCCAGGCCTCCGCTGCGGCCAGCCGGGGCGAGCCCCTGGTGGTGCTGGTGACACTGCCGGGCTGCGTGTACTGCGAAACGGTGCGCCGCAACTATCTCGGCCCGCAAGCCGCGGCGGGAGAAATCGAGGCGCGCGAGCTCGACATGACCGCCGACACGCCGCTGCGCAACACCGATGGCAGCATGACCACCGCGCGGGAATGGGCCCGCAGCCGCAATGTGGCGGTAGCGCCCACGGTGCTCTTCCTCGACGCGCGCGGCCGCTCCCTGGCCACGCCGCTGCGCGGCATGCAGCCCGATTTCTATGGCGCCTACCTTGAGCAGGCGCTGGACCAAGCCCGCTCGGCCTTGGCAAGCAAGGCGCATTGAGGCGCACAATGGCGCACCCGACTGCGGCCAATCGTCGCATCCGCGGCGGCTCGGTGAATGCAGCCGGCAGCGCCTCGGCAGCGGCAGTAGAATAGTGGCTTGTCTGACCTGTCGGCGAGCATCATGACGACCTCCGCTTCCCCCACCGCACCCACCCCGGCAAGCACCGCCTCGCGCAAGCTGTGGCCTGTGATCGCCGCCGTGCTGCTGGTTGCCGTGCTGGGCTGGTTCGGCTATCGTGCCATCGCCCCCGCCAATGCGGCGCCGCCCGCCACGTTCACGCTGCTGTCCGGCGAAAAAGTCAGCACCGCCGATCTCAAGGGCAAGGTCTACCTGGTCAACTTCTGGGCCACCAGCTGCGTCACCTGCGTCAAGGAAATGCCGGACATGGTCCGCACCTATGACAAGTTCAAGGACAAGGGCCTGGAGTTCGTCGCCGTGGCAATGAGCTATGACCCGCCCATGTACGTGATGAATTATGCGCAAACGCGCAAGCTGCCGTTCAAGGTGGCAATGGATTCCGACGGCGCGGCCGCCAAGGCATTCGGCGAAGTGCAGCTGACCCCGACCACCTTCGTGATCGACAAGGACGGCCATATCCTCAAGCGCTATGTGGGCGAGCCCGAGTGGGACGCGCTGCACAAGCTGCTCGACGGCGCGCTCGCCAAGGCGGCCTGAGCCACTGACTGGCCCACTGACTGGCCCGCCGCCTCCGCCCAGAAAGGTGCCTTCCATGGCACCTTTTTTTATTGCCGGGCGCCGTCGCGCAATGCCCGGCTTGCGCAGCACGGCTGTATGGATATACAGTTGCCAGCAGCTTTCCCCGCCCATGCCGGCCAGCGCACTTGCGCCCGGCATCCCCTAAGGCCCCCGCTCCGTGTTACTCGATCCCGATCCCAGCGCCGTGCTTTGCGACGCACCCGCCGTCAAGCAGCCCGATACCGTGGATGCCGCCGCCCCCGACACGCCGGCCTACCTGTCCACCCTGAACCCGGAACAGCGCGCGGCCGTGACGCACGAGCCCGCCGCGCCGCTGCTGATCATCGCCGGTGCCGGCTCGGGCAAGACCAACACGCTGGCGCACCGCGTTGCCCATCTGGTGCTGGGCGGCGCAGACCCGCGCCGCATCCTGCTGCTGACGTTCTCGCGCCGCGCGGCGTCGGAGATGGGGCGGCGGGTCGAGCGCATCGTCGACCAGGCGCTGGGCATGCAAGCCTGCGGGGCGGGGCGCGCGGCACTCACATGGTCCGGCACCTTCCACGCCATCGGCGCGCGCCTGCTGCGCGAGTACGCGGAAACGCTTGGCCTGTCGCCCAGCTTCACCATCTGCGATCGCGGCGACGCCGCCGACCTGATGAACGTGGTGCGGCACGACCTGGGCCTGTCGGCCCAGGCTTCGCGGTTCCCGCGCAAGGAAACCTGCCTGTCGATCTACTCGCGCGTGGTCAACACGCAGGCGCCGCTCGAAGACGTGCTCAAGCAATGGTTCCCACGCTATGCCATGTGGACGGATGCGCTGCGCGGACTATTTGCCGGCTATGTGCAAGCCAAGCAAAAGCAGCAGGTGCTCGACTACGACGACCTGCTGCTCTACTGGGCGCAGGCACTGGCCGAGCCCGCGCTGGCGCAGGACATGGGCGCGCGCTTCGACCACGTGCTGGTGGACGAATACCAGGACACCAATGCGCTGCAGGCTGCCATCCTGCTCGCGCTCAAGCCCGACGGGCGCGGCCTGACGGTAGTGGGCGACGATGCCCAGTCGATCTACGCCTTCCGTGGCGCCACGGTGCGCAATATCCTCGATTTTCCCGCGCAGTTCACGCCGGCCGCGGACATGGTCACGCTGTCGCAGAACTACCGCTCCACCCAGCCCATCCTGGCCGCCGCCAACGCGGTGATCGGGCTGGCGGCCGAGCGCTATACCAAGGACCTGTGGTCGGAGCGCGGCTCGGCCGAGAAGCCGGAGATCGTGGTGGTCAACGACGAGGCGGACCAGGCCCGCTATGTGGTCGAGCAGATCCTCTCGCGGCGCGAGGCCGGGCTGGCGCTGCTGTCGCAGGCGGTGCTGTTCCGCGCCGCCGACCACAGCGCGCAGCTGGAGATCGAGCTGGTCCGGCGCAATATCCCGTTCGTGAAATTCGGCGGCTTGAAGTTCCTGGAATCCACGCACGTGAAGGATGTGCTGGCGGTGGTGCGCTGGCTGGAAAATCCGCGCGACCGCATGGCAGGCTTCCGCAGCCTGCAGCTATTGCCGGGCGTGGGGCCCAAGACTGCCGCTCGCGTGCTCGATGCGGTGGAAATCGCCACCGAGCCGCTATTTGCCCTGGAGTCCTTTGAGGCGCCGCCAGCCGCCGCCGAGGCCTGGCCCGACCTGCTGGCGCTGGCGCGCAGCCTGATGGCCCCGGCTGCGCCGTGGCCCTCCGCCTTCGAGCAGGTGGTGGCGTGGTACCAGCCGCACCTTGAGCGCCTGCACGACGACGCGCCCGCGCGCGCTGCGGACCTGCAGCAACTGGAGCGTATCGCCGCCACCTACGCGTCGCGCGAGCGCTTCCTGACGGAACTCACGCTCGACCCGCCGGACGCATCGAGCGACGAATCCGGCGTGCCGCTGCGCGACGAGGATTACCTGATCCTGTCCACCATCCACTCGGCCAAGGGCCAGGAATGGAAGGCCGTCTATGTGCTCAATGCCGTCGACGGCTGCATGCCTTCGGACCTGGCCACCGGCACCACCGAGGAAATCGAGGAAGAGCGCCGGCTGCTATATGTCGCCATGACCCGCGCCCGCGACCACCTCGACATCGTGGTGCCGCAGCGGTTCTATGTGCACCAGCAGACCGCCTATGGCGACCGCCATGTCTACGCCTCGCGCACGCGCTTTCTGCCTAACCGCGTGATGCCGCTGTTCCACAGCCGGTCCTGGCCGCCGCCCCCGCCGGTGGCGGACGCGCCGGCCAAGGCGCCGCTGCCCAGGCTCGACCTGGCCGGGCGCATGCGCGATATGTGGAAATGAGGCTGCGCGGCCAAGGCGCGTGTCAGTTGACCGCCGCGCCAGCCGTGCGCACCACCTCCACCAGCGCGCCGGCGCGCAGTTGCGCGGCAATGACTTCGATGTCGTCGGTCATGTAGCGATCCATCGCCAGGAACGGCACGCATTCGCGCACGAAGGCAAAGACCGCGCGGCCCGCCGGCGACAGGCTTTCCACCGCGCCGGCCAGCTCGGCGGCCTGGCAGGCTGCGAGCAGTTCCACGGCGAGGATGTACTGGTTGTTGTCGATGATGCGGCGCGCATTGCGCGCGCCGATCAGGCCCATGCTCACCACGTCCTGGTTGTCGCCGTTGGACGGCACGCTCTGGATGCTGGCCGGGCTGCAGATGGTGCGGTTCTCGGCGATCAGCGCGGTGGCCGGATACTGCGCGCCGGCAAACCCGCAGCTCAGGCCCTCGTTGGCGGCCGCCAGGAAAGCCGGCAAGCCGTTATTCAGGTGCGGGCTGAGCAGGCGGTTGAGGCGGCGCTCCGACACCACGCCAAGCTGCGTGGCCGCGATGGCGAGGAAGTCCATGGCGAACGCGACTTGCTGGCCGTGGAAATTGCCGCCGTGGAACAGCTCGCCGTCGTCGAAGAACAGCGGATTGTCGTTGGACGAATTCAGCTCGCGCTCGACCACGGTGGCGCAGTGCCCCAGCGTGTCGCGCACCGCGCCCAGCACCTGCGGGATGCAGCGCAGCGTGTAGGCCTTTTGGATAAACACACCGGTGCCGGTGTTCTTCTCGTCGCCGGCGCGGGTCTTCATTTCCCCCGCCAGCTGGCCATGCCCTGAGAGGCGCGTGGAACCCGCCAGCAGCGCGCGCAGGTTGGCCGCTGATTGCACCTGGCCCGGATGCGGCTTGGCAATGTCGTGGCCGTGGGTCATGAAGGCGTCGGCCGAGGCGTTGAGCCCTTCCAGCGCCAGCGCCGCGATGATCTCGGCCTGCGTCACCTGGGCGCGCATGGTTTCCAGCAGCAGGCACGCCATGCCGGTCATGGCCGAGGTGCCGTTGATCAGGGCCAGCCCTTCCTTGTGGGACAGCTTGATCGGCTCGATGCCATGCTCGCGCAACACCTGCGCGGTGGGCGCGGTGGTGCCGTCGGCCAGCAGCACCTTGCCTTCGCCGATCAGCGTGATGGCGATATGCGACAGCGGCGCGAGGTCGCCGCTGGCGCCGAGCGAGCCCACCTGCGGCACGGCGGGCGTGACGCCCGCCTCGACATAACGCAGCAATTGCTCGATCACCAGCGGGCGTACCGCCGAATAGCCCCGCGCCAGCGCATTGGCGCGCGCAACCATCATCGCGCGCACCTCTTCGCGCCCGAACAACGGGCCCACGCCGGCGCAGTGGCTGCGCAACAGGTTCTCCTGCAGGGCGCCGGCATGCTCGATATCCACCCAGTTATGCACCAGCTCGCCAAAGCCGGTGGACACGCCATAGATGGGGATATTGGACGAGGCAAGTTCCTCGAAACGCGCACGCGCATCCGCCACATGGGCACGCGCAGCCGGGTCCAGGCTGGCCGGGCGACGGCCTCGCGCCACCTGCGCCAGCGCCGCGGCGGTGAGTTGCTGGCCATCGACCTCGACGGCCGTGCCGCCCAGGCGGCTGGATGCGTGCTGGCTGGATACCTCGTTCATTGCGTGTTCCGGGTGAGCTGTTCGGGCCCGCGAGTGTATCAAGAGATGTTGACTCGAAGCGCACATCGGCCGGTTCGCCCGGAAACGCAGGAAACGCTGGAAGCGCTACAGCCCGTAGCGCTTGATCTTGTCGTACAGCGTGGCCTTGCCCACCTGCAGCAGATCCGCCGCCTGGCTGACCGCGCCGCCGGTGCGCGCCAGCGTATCGGCGATGACGGCACGCTCGTAGTGCTCCATGCGCTCCTTGAGCGGCGTGGAGTCGTCGAGCGCATCGGCGCGCGTGCCGCCCTCGGGCACGCCCAGCACCAGGCGGTCGGCGGCGTTGCGCAGCTCGCGCACGTTGCCGGGCCATGCGCGCTGCATCAGCGCCTGGCGCTGCAGCTCGGAGAGGATGGGCACGGGGCGCTGGTAGCGCACCGCCGCCACCAGCATGAAATGCTCGAACAGCGCAACGATGTCCTCGCGCCGCTCGCGCAGCGGGGGCAACGGGATGGTGACCACGTTGAGCCGGTAGTACAAATCCTCGCGGAACGTGCCTTGCGCCACCAGCGTCTCCATATCGCCCTTGGCCGCGGCCACGATGCGCACGTCGATGGCGATGGAGGCATTGGAGCCGAGCCGCTCCAGCGTGCCCTCCTGCAGCACGCGCAGCAGCTTGACCTGCAGCGCCAGCGGCATGCTCTCGATCTCGTCGAGGAACAGCGTGCCGCCCGAGGCGTGCTCGAGCTTGCCCACGCGGCGCTTGCCGGCGCCGGTAAACGCGCCGGCCTCGTGGCCAAACATCTCGCTCTCGAAGATGGCCTCGGGCACCGCGCCGCAGTTCAGCGCGACAAAGGGCGCTTGGTGGCGCGGCGACAGAGCATGCAGGCTGCGCGCCACCAGCTCCTTGCCGGTGCCGGTCTCGCCGTTGATCATCACGGGGACATCCGTGGCGGCCACGTTGGCCACCAGCGTGCGCACCTGCTCGATGGCCGGCGAGCGCCCGATGATGCGCGTGCCCGCGGCCGGGCCGGCCAGCTCGCGCCGCAACGCGCGGTTCTCCAGCTCCAGCGCGCGCCGCTCCAGCGCACGGCGCACGGTTTCGGTCAGGCGGTCGGCGCCAAAGGGCTTCTCGATAAAGTCGTAGGCGCCTTCGCGCATGGCCTGTACCGCCATGGTGATATCGCCGTGGCCGGTGACCAGGATCACCGGCACGCCCGGCGCCGCGTTGCGGCAGTGCTGCAGCAGGTCCAGCCCGCTGGCGCCGGTGAGGCGCACGTCCGTCACCAGCACGCCGGGAAACTCCGGCGACAGGTGCGGCATGGCGGCCTCGGCCGAGGGCAGCGCCAGCACGGAGAAGCCAGCCAGCTCCAGGCTCTGCGCGGTGGCCTGGCGTACCAGGGGTTCGTCTTCGACGAACAGGACACGCAATCCGTCTTGCATGGCAATGCTCACTCAGTATGGGTGGGAGAGATGGAAGTGGCGGCGTCGCGGGGCGCGGCGCCTTCGGGCGCGGGCGCGCGCCGCAGCATCACCACGAATTCCGCGCCGCCGCCGGGCCGCTCGGCCGCGCTCAGCTGCCCGCCGAACTCGCGCACGATGGACGACGAAATGGCCAGTCCCAGGCCGAGTCCCTGGCCGATCTCCTTGGTGGTGAAGAAGGGTTCGAACAGTCGTGGCAAGGCGTCGGCCGCGATGCCGGTGCCATTGTCGCGCACCGCGATGCTGACCGTGCCGCCGTGCTCGCTCACCGCCACTTCCACGCAGGGCGCGTGCGGCGCCGCGGTGGCCAGCGCATCGAGTGCATTGCCGATCAGGTTGAGCAGCACCTGCTCGAGCTTGAGCTCATCGGCCCACACCGCCGGCCCGGGCGGCTGGGACAAGCCCTCCACCTTCAGCGCGACATGGGCCAGGCGCGGCGCCATCAGCGCCAGCACGTGGTCCAGCGCGGCGCGCACATGCACCGCGTGCCGTCGCTGGCGCGCCTTGCCGGCGAACAGCTTGAGCTGCCCGGTAATCTTGCCCATGCGGGTGGTGAGGTCGGCGATGGCGACGAGGTTGCCGGCGGCCGCATCGAGCTGCCCGCGCTCAAGCAGCACGCGGGTGTTGTCGGAGAACGTGCGCAAGGCCGCCAGCGGCTGGTTCAGCTCATGCGTGATGCCCGCGGCCATCTGGCCCAGCGCCGCCAGCTTGCTGGCCTGCACCAGTTCATCCTGCGCCGCGCGCAGCTCGCTCTCGGCGCGGGTGCGCTCCGCCACCTCGGCTTCCAGCTGCTCGTTGATGGCCATCAGGTCGGCGGTGCGCGCCTCCACCCGCCGCTCCAGCTCGTCGTAGGCGGCTTCGAGCAGGCGCCTGCCGTATTCGATATCGCGCGCGCGCTGCCGGCGCTGGCGCCAGTTGAACAGCAGCAGGCACATGCAGGCATAGGCCAGCGCCGCCCCGACGGTGGCATTGCGCGCGCTGGCCAGCACCGGGTCCAGCGCGGCCATCACCTGCATGGTCCAGTCGGCCGGGCCCACCTTGCGGCTGATCTCGAGGTAGCGCTCGGCGTTGCTGCCGGTACCGATGCGCACCAGCCGCGCGCCCTCGCCCAGCACGGTCCGGCCGAGCCATTGCGTAACGGGGGATTGCAGCGCCTCCAGCGGCAGCGGCCTGACCTCCTGGTCATGGTACTGGCGCGTGCGGTCCAGCTCGGTTTGCAGCTCGCTTGGCAGCGGCTGCAAGGTGCGGTACTGCCAGGCGGGCACCGAGGAAAGGAAGATCACGCCATGCTCGTCGCTCACCATCACCGGCTCGGCGCCGCCGGCGCCAGCGCGCTGGAACCACTCCAGGTTGAGCTTGACCACGGTCACGCCCACCACGCGCCCCGCCACCTTCACGGGCTGCGCAATATAGTAGCCGGGCTCATCGCTGGTGATGCCGATGGCGTAGAACCGCCCGATCTCCCCGCGCGATGCGCTCTGGAAGTAAGGCCGGAAGCGGTAATCGGTGCCGACAAAGCTGCCCGGCTCGTCATGGTTGCTGGCGGCCAGCGCGAGGCCGTTGGCGGCAATGACATAGGTGGCCGAAGCCCGCGCGCGACGGTTGACTTCGGACAGGTAGCGGTTGGCCGCCGCCACGCGCACGGGATCGCCTGGCGCGGCCAGCAGGTCATGGACAAAGGGATGGAGCGAGACCAGCGCGGGGAGGAACTCGTAGCGGTCGAGCGTGCTTTCCAGCGTGGCCGCGTAACGATCGGCGCGGGTGGCCGTGGCTTGCTGCAGCCCGTCGATGCCGCGCTGCATCGAAACCAGCCAGGTCAGCGAGCACAGGACGACCAGGCCGACGGCGAGCGCCGCGGCAAAGCCCCGCCAGGTTCCGCCGCCATCGCCTGGCGCATGCACCAGGCGGGCGGAAGCGGGATCATGCACGGCGAGGAAATCGTCGGAATGTGGCATCGGCGCATGCGAAGGGACACGCGCCGATGATACCCGCTGGCGAGCGGCGCCGGCTGGCGCCGCCGCTCCGGAGGCCGGGACCTCAGCGGACGCCGGGGCCGGCTTCGGCAAGTTCGGCCGTTTCATCGCCGCCATGGCGCAGCATGCGGTCAAGCTGCGCGCGGTCGAGTTCGTGCTCCCACGCCGACATCACCACCGTCGCCACGCCATTGCCGATGATATTGGTCAGCGCGCGGCATTCGCTCATGAAGCGGTCGATACCGAGGATCAGCACCATGCCCGCCACCGGAATGTCCGGCACCACCGCCAGCGTGGCGGCCAGCGTGATGAAGCCGGAGCCGGTCACGCCGCTGGCGCCCTTGGAGGTGATCATGGCCACGCCCAGGACGGTGAGCTGCTGCAGCAACGTGAGTTCGATGCCGGTGGCCTGGGCGATGAAGAGCACCGCCATGGTCATGTAGATGTTGGTGCCATCCAGGTTGAAGGAGTAACCCGTGGGCACCACCAGCCCCACCACCGATTTGGAGCAGCCCAGCTTTTCCAGCTTTTCCATCAGGTGCGGCAGCGCCGCCTCCGACGAGCTGGTGCCCAGCACGATCAGCAGTTCCTCCTTGATGTAGGAGATGAAACGGAAGATGTTGAAGCCCGTCAGGCGCGCAACCGTGCCCAGCACCACCACCACGAAGACGATCGCGGTGAAGTAGAAGGTGCCGATCAGCTTGAGCAGCGGCACCAGCGAGCCCAGGCCGTACTTGCCGATGGTAAAGGCCATCGCGCCGAACGCGCCCAGCGGGGCCACCTTGGTAATCACGTGAACGATGTGGAAGAACACCTTGGAGACCTGCTCGACGAAGTCGAACACGATCTTCGAGCGGTCACCCATGGCCGCCAGCGCCGAGCCGAAGAACAGGGAAATCAGCAGGATCTGCAGGATGTCGCCATTGGCGAACGCGCTGACCATCGTGTCCGGGATGATGTGCATGAAGAACTCGACCGTGCTCTGGCCATGCGCCTGCGTCACGTACTGCGAGATCGCCTTGGTGTCGAGCGTGGCCGGATCGATGTTGAATCCCACGCCCGGCTTGAGCAGGTGCGCGGACAGCAGGCCGATCAGCAGCGCGAAGGTGGAGATCACCTCGAAGTACAGCAGCGCCTTGCCGCCGACCCGGCCCACCTTCTTCATGTCGCGCATGCCGGCGATGCCGGACACCACGGTACAGAAGATGATCGGACCGATGATCATCTTGATCAGCTTGATGAAGCCATCCCCCAGCGGCTTCATGGCTACGCCCGTAGCGGGCCAGAAATGCCCGAGCACGATGCCCACCGCGATGGCGAACAGCACCTGCACGTACAGGATCTTGTAAAAGGGTTTCCTCATGATGTCGTCCTCGGTATTTGACCGTGCCCGCCGCCGCACAGCGGCAGGTTCGCGCGCCCTGCAAATGGAGCGCGTCTGCCTTAAGCATCGCAACCGCCGTGCCAGGCCGGCCGGTGTCGCCAAGTGACTGATTTCAAAAGGAAGCTGGCAAAGCGGACGACGCCTCACTCCGATTTTCCGGAATTCCGGAATCCGGCCGTCCGGAGATCCGGACGATCCGGCCGGTGCGGGTGCGCGCGACGCCACCCGTGGCCGCGGCGCAGTACGCGCGGCACACGCGCGGCATCGAAGTGGGTCCCCAAAGCGTCGAACCGCCCCCCATGACGCCGTATAATTCAGCCCTTCCACCCATTCCTGGCGGCCGGCGCGCGCCCCGGGCACTCTTTGCCTGCTGTGTTGCCGCCGCCGATACGCCCACCACGCATGCGCAGCCACTACCAGCACCACGTTTTCTTCTGCCTCAACCAGCGCGAGGACGGCGGCGCCTGCTGCGGCGCGCATAACGCCCAGGCCATGCAGGAATACGCCAAGAAGCGCTGCAAGGCGCTTGGCATCTCCGGCGGCGAAGGCCGCGTGCGCATCAACAAGGCTGGCTGCCTGAACCGCTGTGAACTCGGGCCGGTGCTGGTGGTCTATCCCGAGGCCGTCTGGTACACCTTCGTCGACGAGCAGGACATCGACGAGATCATCGAGAGCCATCTGGTGGGCGGCAAGCCGGTCGAACGCCTGATGGTCGATCACTGATTGACCTCAGCCCCGGCCTCGGCCGAGACGCTGAAACGCTGAATCACTGAAACCCGGGCGCCACGGCGCCAGAGCCAGCCACCCTGCTTCCTGTTTCCATGAACGCGCATACCCAGGTACTTACCGTCGCCGGCCCCGTCGGCGCCATCGACGTTTCAGTCGACCTGCCCCAGGCCGGCGCCCCGCGCGGGCTCGCGCTGGTGGCCCACCCGCATCCGCTGTTCGGCGGCACCAAGGACAACAAGGTAGCGCAGACGCTGGCACGCAGTTTCGTGCAGCTTGGCTACGCCACCGTGCGCCCGAACTTCCGCGGCGTCGGCGGCACCGCCGGCAGCCACGACAACGGCGTGGGCGAGCAGGACGACCTGCTGGCTGTCATCGACTGGATGCGCACCCAGTCCGCGTGGTCGCCGGATGCCGCCACGCTGCCGCTGGCGCTGGCCGGCTTCTCGTTTGGCAGCTTCGTGGCCAGCCACGTCGCCAGGCGCCTGGCCGAGGCAGGCACGCCGGTGCAGCGCCTGGCCATGGTGGGCACCGCCGCCAGCCGCTGGGAAGTCGCCCACGTGCCGGCCGACACCATCGTCATCCACGGCGAGCAGGACGATACCGTGCCGCTGGCGAGCGTGTTCGACTGGGCCCGTCCGCAGGAACTGCCGGTGATCGTGATCCCCGGCGCCGACCACTTCTTTCATCGCAAGCTGCACCTGATCAAGCAGCTCGTCGTCAATGCGTGGGACCAGTGACGGGGGCGGCGCGCCGCCCCGCCATGTCACCGGATGCACTCCCCGCCCCTTTTTTTTGCCGGAAACTGAAACATGTTGAATAGAGCCACGCCGCTTTTCGCGTCCGCCAACACATCCGCCCTGGTCACAGCAGCCATCGTCGGCGCCGCCGTCGTGCTTGCCCCGGCTCCCGTGCGCGCCCAGGGCGTGCCGATGCCGCAGGTGGCGGCCAAGTCCTGGATGCTGTTTGACGTCACCAGCGGCCAGGCCCTGGCTTCGCAGAACGCCGATGTGCGCATCGAGCCGGCTTCGCTGACCAAGCTGATGACCGCCTACCTGGCTTTCTCGGCACTCAAGGAAAAGCGCCTCACGCTGGACCAGACCGTGGTGCCGACCACGATCGTGCAGAAGGTCAAGAGCGACGAATCCCGCATGTTCCTGGAAGCCAACAAGCCGGTCAGCGTGCAGGACCTGCTGCTGGGCCTGATCGTGCAATCGGGCAATGACGCGGCGCTGGCGCTGGCCGAAGCCGTGGGCGGCTCGGAAGAGGGCTTCGTGGCGATGATGAATCGCGAGGCCCAGCGCATGGGCATGAAGAACACCCACTTCAGCAACACCGACGGCATCCCCGACCCGAACCACTACACCACGGCCATGGACCTGGCCACGCTGACCACGCGGATCATCAAGGACTTCCCCGAGTACTACAGCATGTACTCGCAGAAGGAATTCACCTACAACAAGATCCGCCAGCCCAACCGCAACCGCCTGCTCTACATCGACCCCACCGTGGACGGCCTCAAGACCGGCCACACCAAGTCGGCCGGCTATTGCCTGATCTCCTCGGCCAAGCGTCCGCTGGCCAATGTGCCTAACGGCTCGCGCCGGCTGGTCTCGATCGTGATCGGCACCACCACCGAAGCGGTCCGCACGCAGGAAAGCCTGAAGATCCTGAACTACGGCTTCCAGTTCTTCGACACGCTGCGCCTGTACGACCGCGGCCAGGTGCTGGCCACGCCGGACATCTACAAGGGCAAGGCACCCACCGTCAAGATCGGCGTCAAGGACGAGACCTACATCACCGTGCCCAAGGGCACGGGCGGGCGCATCAAGCCGGTGCTGGAGCGCCAGGAACTGCTGGTGGCGCCGCTCACCGCCGGCCAGCAGGTCGGCACGGTCAAGCTGATGGACGGCGCCACCAAGGTGGCCGAGTTCCCGGTGGTAGCGCTGGAAGACGTGCCCGAGGCCGGCTTCTTCGGCCGCCTGTGGGATACCATCCGCTTGTGGTTCAAGCGCAAGTAAGGAGGGCATTGAAATGAGCGCCGACAATTCCGACCAGGGCAAGCCGGGCGACATCCCGCCGGCCGAGTCGCTGATCGAGTACCCCAGCCATTTCCCCATCAAGGTGATGGGCAGCATGCAGGATGGCTTTGCCGAAGCCATCGTGACGCTGGTGCAAGGCTTCGATCCCGACTTCCACGCCGGCAAGATGGAGATGCGCCCTTCAGCCAAGGGCAACTACCTCGGCCTGACCGTCACGGTCTGGGTCACCAGCCGCGAACAGCTCGACGAGCTGTACCGCGCGCTGACGTCGCACCCGATGGTGAAGGTGGTGCTGTAGCCGGTTAAGCGGTGTAGGGGGCCGGCGAGCTTGCCGTCATCCTCCCGCCATGCACTGCGTGGCTCCCCTCTCCCGCGTGGCGGAAGAGGGCGAGCGTGCTGGACAAAAACACTGGCTCCGCTTGTTGTGGCTCCTAGCTAAGCCACCCCTCTCCCCGCCCCTCTCCCCCCGAGGGGAGAGGGAGTAACAACAATCAGGCACTTCGGACCGGGCTGGCCTGTTCGCTCGGCTTCGTCTGGCGCCTAATACAACAAATCATGAACACCATCACCCTCAAGCCCGGCAAGGAAAAATCCTTGCTGCGCCGCCACCCCTGGGTCTACGCCACCGGCGTGGATACCGTCGAAGGCCGCTGCGAGCCCGGCAGCACCGTGATCGTGCGCGCCGCCGACGGCCGCTTCCTGGCGCGCGGGGCGTACAGCCCCTCTTCCCAGATTCGCGTGCGGGTGTGGAGCTTCGACGAGAACGAGCCGGTCGATCACGCCATGTTCAAGCGGCGCGTGTCCGCCGCCCTCGCGCATCGCAAGCAGTGGGTGAAAGACAGCGACGCCGTGCGCCTGATCTTCGGTGAATCCGACCGCCTGCCGGGCCTGATCGTCGACTACTACGGTAGCGGCGCCAACGGCCAGCTGGTGTGCCAGTTCAACGCGGCCGGGGTCGAAGCCTGGAAGGACGCGCTGGTGCAGGCGCTGGTCAAGGAAACCGGCTGCCCGAACGTGTACGAGCGCTCCGACGCCGCCGTGCGCGAGCGCGAAGGCTTGCCGCTGGTGACCGGCGTGCTGGCCGGCGCCGAGCCTGACCCCGAACTCAGCGTGACCGAGCACGGCGTGCGCTATTACGTGGACGTGAAGAGCGGCCACAAGACCGGCTTCTATGTCGACCAGCGCGACAACCGCAAGCTGGTAGGCGATCTGGCCAATGGCCGCGAAGTGCTCAACTGCTTCTGCTACACCGGCGGCTTCTCGCTGGCGGCGCTGCGCGGCGGCGCCACGTCGGTGACCTCGATCGACTCCTCCGGCGAGGCGCTCAAGACCGCCGCGGGCAACGTCGCCCTCAACGGCTTCGACCCCGAGCGTGCGGCCTGGCTCGACGCCGATGTGTTCAAGTCGCTGCGCCAGTTCCGCGCCGACGGCCGCCAGTTCGACCTGATCGTGCTGGACCCGCCCAAGTTCGCGCCGTCGGCCCAGCACATCGACCGCGCCGCGCGCGCCTACAAGGAGATCAACCTGGTCGGCCTGCAGTTGCTGCGCCCGGGTGGCCTGCTGTTCACCTACTCATGTTCCGGCGCGATCAGCATGGAGCTGTTCCAGAAGATCGTGGCGGGCGCGGCGACCGATGCCCGCGCCGATGCGCGCATCCTGCGACGCCTCTCGGCCGGCACCGATCACCCGATGCTGGCAGCCTTCCCCGAAGGCGAGTACCTCAAGGGCCTGTTGCTGGAAAAGATCTGAAACGGGTCTGAACCCGAAGCGACAGGCCAGGAAGAGACGGCGCCCCGGGGCGCCGTTTTTTCATGGGCACGCCGCGCTTGCGGCCGTCATCCCGTCTTCACGCGAGCGCCTTCAGTCCGTCATAAACGCCGCCTATAGTCCGCTGTGCGGATGCGGCATTGGCAGGTGCCCTCCCGCCTCTTCCTATCAGTCTTCGTGGTAGTTGCCCCGCGGCGTAGCGGGGTTTTTTTTGTTCGCCGTTCCGCCCGGGGAGGGCTACAGCGTACGCGGTGAAGGCAAGGACGACACGCGCGAGCTGCGGGCTGGCGCTATGCCTTTTTGCGCGTCATGCCTTTTCCGGGATCGGGTTGCGAAAGCTCACATTGAGCAGATTCCACGCGTTGATCGTGACAATGGCAAAGCCAAGCTCGGCGATCTCTTCATCGGAAAAGTGCGCGCGCAAAGCGGCAAACTCCTCGTCGCTCGCGTCGCTGTGCGGCGTGGCGGTGACGATCTCCGCCCAGCGCAATGCCGCGCGCTCGCGCTCGCTGAAGAACGGCGCTTCGCGCCAGCCGGCAACGGCGTTGAGATGGCGCGGATCCACCTCCTGGCGGATCAGGTCGCGCCAGTGCATGTCGATGCAGAAGCCGCAGCCGTTGATTTGCGACACGCGCAGGAATACCAGGTCGACAAGGCGCTTGCCGAGCAAGCCATTCTGGATGATGGCGGACAGGTCAAGCAGTGCCTTGAAGGATTTGGGAGCGCGCTGGAAGTACGGGAGACGGATGGTGTGGGTCATGGCTTGGCCTTTTGGCGCGGGCTCGTGAGATCCGGTGAAATCCGGCGAGATCTCGTGGGACCGCTTGCGTTGCGAAGGCCGCCCCTTGCGGCCCCCATGCAGTCAAGACGCGGGGGCCCAGGCATTTGTGACAGCGCACCTCAAGAAAGTGGAGGAACGCCCGCCAGCTTGTCCGGATTGCGCACCGAGTAGATCGCGGCAATGCGCTCGCCGTCGATCAGGAAAGCCTGCGCGGACTCAAGCTGCCCGTCCACATAGCGCAGCAATCCCGGCTCGCCGTTGATCCAGGCGAAGCGGTAGACCTGCGCGTCGCCATGACGCTGAGCCATATGCCGGTACAGCCGGGCAATGTTGTCCGCGCCATGCACCACCTTGACGAACGAAGTCACCTTGCCGCCGCCATCGCCGATGATCTGCACGTCATCGGCAAGCACCGCCTTGATGGCGTCCATCTCGCCGCTGCGCGCGGCCTGCATGAAGGTTTCCAGCAAGCGCCGATGGGTGTCTTTGGGCACGTCGAAGCGCGGGCGCTGTTGCTGCACGCGCTCTGAGGCCCGGTGCACCATCTGCCGGCAGGCAGCCTCGCTCTTGCCGAGCAGCGCCGCGATCTCGGCATAGTCGTGATCGAACACCTGCCGCAGCAGGAAGGCCGCGCGTTCGTCGGCGGACAAGCGCTCCAGCACCCACAGGAAGGCCACCGACAGCTCACTCGCCATCTCGGCCGCGGCCTCCGGTGTGCGCTCGTCCAGTTCCACCAGCGGCTCGGGCAGCCACCACCCTACATAGGCCTCGCGCTCGGCCTTGGCCGCGCGCAGGCGGTCGATGGCCAGCCGCGTGACCACCGTGACCAGCCAGGCCTCGGCCGACGCCAGCGCGGCGTGGTCCGCTCGGTCCCAGCGCAGCCAGGCATCCTGGAGCACGTCCTCCGCGTCCGCCCGGGTGCCGAGCATGCGGTAAGCGATGGAAAACAGGCGCGGACGCAATGTGGCGAACACCTCAGGGTCGGCGGGCAAGGCGCTGGAACGCATGATCGGGGCAATAATGGTCCGGTGGTTGATATGGATACAAGACGCGGCGGCCAGCCGTTTTGTGACAGCGCCGGCCACGAAATGCATGCCGCCATGTTACTTGCTGCCGGTGCGGGTTCCGGCGCAGACTCGGCCCAAGGACTGTCCCCGCAGCTTGCCTCGGTGGATGGCCCCCGGTAGACAGCCCCTTCTAACGCCCGTCTAACGCCCGCCAGCCGAAACTCCCTATAATCGAACGATCGTTCATATCCAGGGCGCCACCGGCGCCCGTTCGTGGTCCAGGAGACGCCATGCCCGCCGCCAAACAATTGCCCCAGGTCCTGCAAAACCTGGCGCTGCCCGTGATTTCCTCGCCGATGTTCATCGTCAGCTACCCCGAGCTGGTGCTGGCGCAGTGCAAGGCCGGCATCGTCGGCTCCTTCCCCGCGCTGAACGCGCGCCCTGCCGAGATGCTGGGCGACTGGCTCACCCAGATGGAAGACGATCTCGCCGCCTTCCGCGCCGCCAACCCGGGCAAGCCGGTCGGGCCGATCGCCGTCAACCAGATCGTGCACACCTCCAATGTGCGCCTGGAGCACGACATCAAGGTGTGCGTGGACCACAAGGTGCCCATCTTCATCACCTCGCTGCGCGCGCCGCCCAAGGAGATGATCGACGCCGTGCACAGCTATGGCGGCATCGTGCTGCACGATGTGATCAGCATCCGCCACGCCGAGAAGGCTATCGAGGCCGGCGTGGACGGGCTGATCCTGGTGGCGGCTGGCGCCGGCGGCCATGCCGGCACGCTGTCGCCGTTCGCGCTGGTGGGCGAAGTGCGCAAGATCTTCGACGGCGTGATCGCACTGTCGGGCTCGATTGCCACCGGCGAATCCGTGCTGGCCGCGCAGGCCATGGGCGCGGACTTCGCTTACGTCGGCACCCGCTTCATTGCCTCGCAGGAAGCCCATGCCAGCGAGTCCTACAAGCAGTCGATCACCACTTCCGCCGCGGCCGACATCATCTACACCAACCTGTTTACCGGCGTGCACGGCAACTACATCCGCGAGAGCATCGAGGCCTCGGGGCTGGATCCCGCCAACCTGCCGCAGGCGGACAAGACCAAGATGGATTTTTCCAGCGGCGCCTCCAAGGCCAAGGCATGGAAGGACGTCTGGGGCGCCGGCCAGGGCGTGGGCCAGATCCACGACATCCCCACCGCTGGCGAAATCGTGGCGCGCATGAAGGCCGAGTACAACGACGCGCGCGCCCGCCTGGGGCTCGCGGTCTGAGCGCGTTGCCAGCCGCCCCACCCGCCGTGCGCAGCCGCAGGCAACGCGCGCTGCGCGGGCTGTGGGTGGCGCTTGGCGTGCTCAGCCTGCTGCTGGGCATCGTCGGCATCTTCCTGCCAGTGCTGCCGACCACGCCCTTCGTCTTGCTGGCCGCCGCGTGTTTCGCGCGTGGCTCGGAGCGTTTCCATGCGCGGCTGCTTGCGCATCCGCGCTTCGGCCCGCTGGTGCGTGACTGGCGGGCCCACCGCAGCATTCCCTTGCGCGCCAAGCAGTTGGCCATCAGCATGATGTGGCTGTCGATGGGCACCACCGCATGGCTGATGCGCGAGCGAGCGCTGGCTTCGCTGACGCTGGTCACCATCGCCGCGGCCGTCAGCGCGTGGCTGCTGTGGCTGCCGACGCGCCCCACCGGCGGCCATGCGGCACCGTCCCCGGGCCGCAACCGCGCTCAGTCGTAACGCCGCGCGTCCTCGATCACCTTGCCATCCTGCGGCAGCGAGCCCGCTGCCACGAAGCGCACCTCGCCGCGCAGGCGCATCACCTCGCGCAGCGATTCGCCAATGGCCTGCGCCAGTGCCGCATCGTCGCGCGCGGCGTCGCAATGCAGCGTCATCACGTCGGCACCCACGCTGCCCGTCACCACCAGGCGCGCGGCACGCACCTCGGGATGGCGCCGCACCACCTCGCCCACCTGTCCGGGATGCACGAACATGCCCTTGACCTTGGTGGTCTGGTCGGCGCGTCCCAGCCAGCCCTTGAGCCGCTGGTTGGTGCGCCCGCACGGGCTGGCGCGCTCGTTCGAACCGGCCACGAACGCCGACAGGTCCCCCGTGCCGAAGCGAATCAGCGGATAGTCGCCATTGCCCAGCACCGTGACCACCACCTCGCCGGTCTCGCCGTCAGGCATGGGCTGCGTGCCGCCCGGCTCGACGATCTCCACCAGCACGTTCTCGTCCACCACCCAGCCGTCGCCGCCCTGGGTCTCGTAGGCGATCAGGCCCACGTCGGCGCTGCCGTACATCTGCTGCACGCGGATGCCGCGCTCGGTGAACCAGGCGCGCAGCGATGGCGGCAATGCCTCGCCAGACACCAGCGCCTTCGTCAGGCCCTGGCAGGGCAAGCCGAGCTCGTCGCCCTTCTCCAGCAGCAGCTTGAGAAAGGATGGCGTGCCCGCGTAGGCCGCCGGCTGCAGGCTCGCCATCGCCTGCACCTGCGATTCGGTCTGTCCCACGCCCGCCGGGAACACACAGCAACCCAGCCGATGGGCGCCGGTTTCCATCATCATGCCGGCCGGCGTGAAGTGGTAGGAGAAGGTGTTGTAGACGAGATCGCCCGAGCGGAAGCCCGCCGCGAACATGGCACGCGCGATCCGCCACCAGTCGGGGCCATGCCCGTCGGGTTCGTGGATCGGGCCGGGCGACTGGAAGATGTGGCGCAGGCCGCCGAGCGGCGTCGCATTCAGCCCGCCCAGCGGCGGCATGATCCTCTGCCGAGCCGTCAGCTCGGACTTGCGCGTCACTGGCAGCGCCGCCAGCGCGGCGCGCGAGTCCAGCGCGCGCGGATCCACGTCGCGCAGCACCTCCGCAAAATAAGGCGCATGCGCCTTGGCATGTGCAACCTGGCGCGACAATGCGTCCAGCAAGGCCAGCGTGCGGACGGCCGGGGCGCGCGTTTCAAGCGAATCGAAGTATTCAGGCATGGTGCGTAGTTCGCGTAGGTAGTCGCGTGATGAACCGTACTGTTTAAAGCCGGATGCGCATCGAGAAGGGCGAACAAGCCGTGGCGAGCGGCCCGTGGCGGATTGGCGGAGCGCTGGCGCGCACGGGTCGCGCAGCAGGCTTGTTCGCGCTGCTCAGGCGAGCCAGCGCTTGCGCCGGCGATAGCTCTTTACGTCACGGAAGGAGCTTCTCCCGCCGCCCTCTCCATCATTCGCGGCGACGCCCAGGTAGAACTCCTTCACATCCTCATTCGTGCGCAGCGCCTCGGCCGCGCCATCCATCACCACGCGGCCGTTCTCCAGGATGTAGCCGTAGTCCGCATAGCGCAGCGCCACCATGGTGTTCTGCTCGGCCAGCAGGAAGCTGACCCTCTCGCGCTGGTTCAGGTCGCGCACGATCTCGAAGATCTCCTCCACGATCTGTGGCGCCAGCCCCATCGATGGCTCATCGAGCAGGATCATGCTGGGCTTGGCCATCATGGCCCGGCCGATCGCGCACATCTGCTGCTCGCCGCCCGAGGTGTAGCCCGCCTGCGACTTGCGGCGCGTCTTCAGGCGTGGGAAGTAATCGTAGATGCGCTCCAGCGCATCGCGTGTTTCGCTGCGCGACAAGCCGCGCGTATAGGCGCCGGTCAGCAGGTTTTCCTCCAGCGTCAGGTGCGCGAAGCAATGCCGCCCCTCCATCACCTGGATCACCCCGCGCTTGACCAGCTCGTTGGGCGTAAGCCGGTCGACCCGGTTGCCGCGGTACTCGATCGAGCCCTTGGTGACATCGCCGCGCTCGGCATGCAGCAGGTTGGAGATGGCCTTGAGCGTGGTGGTCTTGCCCGCGCCGTTTGCGCCCAGCAGCGCCACGATCCGCCCCTCGGGCACGTCGAGGGAAACGCCCTTGAGCACCAGGATGACGTGGTCGTAGATGACTTCGATATTGTTGACGGACAACAGGCTCATGGTGCGGCTCGGTTGGTGGTTCCTGGCTGGCTTCATCTGCGCTCGCCCGCATGCGGGCGAGCGGAGTCGACAACAATCAACAAACGCCTTGCAGCGCCCGGATCAAGACTTCATGCACGCAGGCGAGATGCCCTTCTCTTTCGCGAACTGCGCGGCACTCGCCTTGAACAGCGGATGGATCAGGTTCTTGTTGCCTTCGATCCAGTCCGACACCACCACCCACTTGGTGCCATCCCACTGCTGGATCTTCACCTTGCCCGAGCCTTCGTGGTTGTCGCAGCTGGTCTTGATCTCCGGCAGCAAGCCCGTGGCGCCCAGCTGCTGCAGGCGCGCATTGTTCACGTTCAGGTTCTCGAATGCCCAGCGCATGTCTTCGCCGCTCATGACCTTGCCCTTGCCATACTTGGCCTGCGCCACGCGGATCGCTTCCACTGTCACCACGGCCGCGGATACGCCACGGTTGTAGAGCACCGAGCCAACCTTGTTGCGGTCCTGCATATTGCCCTTGCCGGCGCCGTAGACCACCTTGTCGATATCGGCGATCAGCGGCACGCCCTTGCCCGCCACGTTCCAGGTTGCGCTCATATAGCCCTTGGCGGCATCGCCGGCGGGCACGGTGTCTTCTTCCGAACCTGCCCACCACGAGCCAATCATCTTGTCGCGTGCGAAGCCCACCTTTTGCGCCGCCTTGAGCGCGGTCTGGTTCATCACGCCCCAGCCCCAGAAGATCACGTAGTCAGGATTCTCCTGGCGGATCTTCAGCCACTGCGCGCCCTGCTCGTTGCCGGGGTGCGCCACCGGGATCTCGACCAGGTTGAACTTGCCGAGCTTGGCTTCGGCTTCCAGCGCCACGATCGGCTCCTTGCCATAGGCGGAGTCGTGATACAGGTAGACGATCTTCTTGCCGGCCAGCGAGCCGCCGTTCTTGCCCGCCAGGAACTTGACGATGGCCGAGACTTGCATCTGGTAGGTGGTGACCAGCGGGAAGGCGTAGGGGAAGACCGAACCGTCGACCGCATCGGTGCGGCCATAGCCCATCATCACCAGCGGCACCTTGTCGGCCGCGGTCTTGTCCACCAGCGCGTAGGAGATGCCGGTCGACATGGTGTGGTACGCGGTGCCCTTGCTGACGGGGCTCTTGCCCTTGAGCCGCTCATAGCACTCCACGCCCTTGGCGTTGTTGTACTCCGTCTCGCACTCTTCCCACGACAGCTTGACGCCGTTCACGCCCCCGTCCTTGAGGTTGACGTAGTTCAGGTAGTCGACGAAGCCGCCATAAAAGGACTGTCCGTTGGCGCCATACGGGCCGACGCGATAGCTTGGCAGCGCGACGAACTGCTCGCCGCTTTGCGCCTGCACCGCCAGCGGCGCCAGCAGCGCGGCCGACGCCCCCACCGCCAGGGCTATGCGCTGCAGATTGCGAATCAGGATGGTCATGACAGTCTCCTTCACCTTGGCAGGTGTGTTTGTTATGGAATACCCGTTTGTCTTGTTCCGAACCAAAAAACGTCAATGCGATGAAACTCAATGGGGGAATGGCCAGAGCCGCAGCTTCTCCTTCGCGATCTGCCACAGCCGTGCCAGGCCATGCGGCTCCACCACCAGGAAGAAGATGATCAGCCCGCCGAACACCATCAACTGGATATGCGACACGGCGGCGTTGGTAAAGGGCAGGTGCAGCAGCGCGGCCAGCGGCGGCAGCGCGATGTCCAGGAAGATCGGCAGCAGCAGGATGAAGGCCGCGCCCAGGAACGAGCCAAGGATGCTGCCCACGCCGCCGATGATGATCATGAACAGCACGCGGAAGGAAAGGTCGAGCGAGAAACCGTCCGGCTCGACCGAGCCCAGGTAGCAGAACGCATAGAGCGCGCCCGCCACGCCGCAGTAGAACGAGCTGACGGCAAAGGCCAGCAGCTTGGTGCGCATCAGCGGAATGCCGATCACCTCCGCCGCCACGTCCATGTCGCGCACCGACATCCAGGCACGCCCGGTGGAGGAGCGCACCAGGTTCTTGGCCACGATGGCCAGCACCGTCACCAGCATCAGCACGAAGAGGTACTTCTTCACCGGTGTATCGATGGCGATGCCGAACAGGCTCAACTGCTGCGCGGTGATCACGCCCGATGAGCTGTTGTTGGAGAACCAGGGAAACTTGGTCAGCGCCCACACCACGAAGAACTGCGCCGCCAGCGTCGCCACCGCAAGGTAGAAGCCCTTGATGCGCAGCGACGGCAAGCCGAACGCCACGCCTACCATCGCCGCCGATAAGCCGGCGAGGATAAAGGTCAGCAGCACCGGCAGGCCCTCGATGCGCAGCTGGAAGTTGTAGGCCGCGTAAGCGCCCACCGCCATGAAGGCCGCGGTGCCAAGCGAGAGCTGCCCCGCGTAGCCCGTGAGGATATTGAGCCCGAGCGCGGCTAGCGCGAAGATCAGGAACGGGATCAGGATGGCCGAGAACCAGTACTCCGAACCCAGCAGCGGGATCGCCACGAAGGCCACCGCCATCAGCACCGCAAAGCCGATGCGGTCCTGGCGGATGGGGAAGATCTGGCTGTCGGCAACGTAGGTGGTCTTGAACTGGCCGGATTCACGGTAGAACATGTTTTCTCTCCTGAGGCGCGGGCCGGTCAGACACGATCGATGTGTTTCTCACCGAACAGCCCCTCGGGCCGCACCAGCAGGAACAACAGCGCAAACACATAGGGGAACCAGCCTTCGATGCCGCCGAAGTTGCCGCCGAACGCGGACTGGAACACGGGCGGGATATAGATCTCGGCCAGCTTCTCCGATGCCCCGATGATCAGCCCGCCGACGATGGCGCCAGGCACCGAGGTAAAGCCACCCAGGATCAGCACCGGCAACGCCTTCAACGCGGTCAGCGTCAGCGCAAACTGCACGCCATTGCGCGAGCCCCACAGCATGCCCGCCACCAGCGCCACGAAGCCTGCCACGCCCCAGACAATGGCCCAGATATGCTGCAGCGGAATCCCCAGCGACAGCGCGGCCTGGTGATCGTCCGCCACCGCGCGCAATGCACGGCCCACCTTGGTGTACTGGAAGAACAGCGCCAGCGTGCCCACCAGGACGGCGGCGATACCCGCCGCCGCCAGGTCGAACTTGGATACCACGATATTGAAGCGCGTCAGGATGGCTTCGATGGGCTCGTCGACGATGCCGAGGTTGATCGGGCGCACTTCATTGCCGAACAACAGCGGCCCCAACCCCTCGAGAAAGAAGGACAGCCCGATGGTGGCCATGAACAGCGTGATGGGTGGCTGGTTCACCAGCTTGCGCAGCACAAGCCGTTCGGTGCTGATGCCGACCACCACCATCACGCCAAACGCGCCGATCACGGCCGCCCACATTGGCAGGCCCTTGTCCATCAGCCCCACCACCGCCAGCGCGGCAAAGTACACCATCGCGCCCTGCGCGAAGTTGAACACGCCCGATGCCTTGTAGATCAGCACGAACCCGAGCGCCACCAGCGAGTACATCAACCCCGACAATAAGCCGCCGATCAGGATTTCAAAGAAGAACGTCATGGTTGTCCTTGTCTTGCAACTGCATCAGTGACCAGCGCCCAGATAGGCGCGAATCACATCCGGGTTGGCCTTCACCGCTTCCGGCGTGCCGTCGCCGATCTTCTTGCCGTAGTCCAGCACCACCACACGGTCGGAGATGTCCATCACCACGCCCATGTCGTGCTCGATCAGCACGATGGTGGTACCGAACTGATGGTTCACGTCCAGGATGAAGCGGCACATGTCCTGCTTCTCTTCCACGTTCATGCCGGCCATCGGCTCGTCGAGCAGCAGCATCGAAGGCTCAGCCGCCAGCGCACGTGCCAGCTCCACGCGCTTTTGCAAGCCGTAGGGCAGGCGCCCCACCGGCGTCTTGCGAATCGCCTGGATCTCGAGGAAATCGATCACCTCCTCGACCTTGCGCCGGTGCTGCATTTCCTCGTTGCGCGCCGGGCCCCACCACAGCGCATTGGCCAGCAGGCCGCTGCGGAACCTGGTGTTGCGCCCGGTCATGATGTTGTCGAGCACGGTCATGCCCTTGAACAGCGCGATATTCTGGAAAGTGCGCGCGATGCCCTGGCGCGCCGCGGCGGTGGGATGCATCTTGCGCCGTTCCTCGCCACGAAACACGATGCGCCCTTGCTGCGGGTGGTAGACCCCGTTGATCACGTTGAGCATCGAGCTCTTGCCCGCGCCGTTGGGGCCGATGATGGCGCGGATCTCATGCTCGCGCACGTCAAACGAGATATCGGTCAACGCCTTCACACCGCCGAAGGCCAACGAAATATTCTGCAGGTCGAGTATCACGTCGCCGGCCTTGCGCACCTGCGCATGCTCCATCTGAACCCCGCCGAGCGCTTGTGCCGTTGCTGTTGCCCCAGCCCCCGCGGACGCGCCGCTCCACGCCGGCTGGCCATCGCCGCCGCGCCCCACGCCTTGCCATGCCATTTGCGTCATCCTCTCGCCCCTGCTCATGCTGCGCGCTTCGCGCCGGCGGTGGCCGGGGGGAAGCGCTTTACATCGACCAGCTTCAACGTGGCCGAGACGCTGCCTTCACGCCCGTCCTCGAACTTCACGCGCGTCTCGATGAACTGCTCCGGCTTGCCGGCGTACAGCGCTTCGATCAGCGACGCGTATTTCTCGGCGATATAGCCACGACGCACCTTGCGCGTGCGGGTGAGCTCATCGTCGTCCGGATCGAGTTCCTTGTGCAGGATCAGGAAGCGCGAAACCTGCGAGCCAGCCAGCATGGCATCGGCGGCAAGGTCGGCATTCACCTGCTCGACGCACTCGCCGATCATGGCGATCACCTCTGGCTGCGCCGCCAGGTCGATGTAGCCCGCATAGGCCAGGTGGCGCCGCTCGGCCCAGTTGCCCACGGCATCGAAATCGATGTTGATGAACGCGCAGACGCTGTCGCGGCCGGTGCCGAACGCCACCGCTTCCTTGATATAGGGAAAGAACTTGAGCTTGTTCTCGATGTACTTGGGCGCGAACATGGCGCCGTCGGACAGCTTGCCCACGTCCTTCGCGCGATCGATGATCTTGAGGTGGCCATCGGCGTCGATCACGCCAGCATCGCCGGTCATGAAATAGCCTTGGTCGTTGATCGCCTCGCGGGTGGCATCCTCGCGCTTGTAGTAGGCCTTCAACAAGCCCACGCCACGCACCAGCACTTCGCCGTTCTCGGCAATGCGGATCTCCATGCCCGGCGCGGCGGGCCCGACCGAATCGAACTTGACCTTGCCGTCCGGCTGCAGGCAGACATAGGCGCAGGTTTCAGTCTGGCCGTAGAACTGCTTGAGGTTGACGCCGATGGAGCGATAGAAGCGGAACAGGTCCGGGCCAATCGCCTCGCCCGCCGTGTAGCCCACGCGGATGCGGCTCATGCCGAGCACATTGCGCAGCGGCCCGAAGATCAGCGCCTCGCCGGCCGCGTAGCGCAGGCGGTCGGCCAACGGCACCGGATTGCCGTCGAGGATGTCGGTGCCGCAGCGGCGCGCCACGCCCATGGCCCAGTGAAAGAGCTTGCGCTTGATCCAGCCCGCATCTTCCATGCGGATCATCACCTGCGTGAGCAGGTTTTCATAGATGCGCGGTGGCGCGAAGTAATAGGTGGGACCGATCTCGCGCAGGTCGGTCATCACCGTCTCGCGCGACTCCGGGCAGTTCACGGTAAAGCCCGCCACCATGGCCTGCGCGTACGAGAACAGGTTGTCGCCCACCCATGCCATCGGCAGGTAGGACAGCACATCGTCCTTCGCGGTCAGGCCATCGAACGCGCAGCCGTTGCGCGCCGCGCCGATCAGGCCGCGATGCGAGTGGCACACACCCTTGGGCTTGCCGGTGGTGCCGGAGGTGTAGAGGATGATGGCGGTATCGTCAGGCTCGCCCGCGGCAACGGCCGCATCGAAGTAGCCGGGATTGGCGCGATCGAACTCGCGGCCGATCTCCTGCAGGCGCTGGTAAGACATCAACGCCGGATGATCGTAGTCGCGCAGCCCGCGTGGGTCTTCATAGATGATGTGGCGCACCTTGCGGCCCTGCGCGGCAAGCTGCTCCTCCACCTCCAGCAGCTTGTCCACCTGCTCCTGGTCCTCCACGATGGCGAAGTCGATCTCGGCATCGTTCAGCACATAGATCATCTCGCCGGCAATGGCATCCTGGTAAAGCGGCACCGGCACGCCGCCCATGGACTGCGCCGCGCTCATGGCCCAGTACAGGCGCGGCCGGTTGTCGCCGACCACCGCCACGTTCATGCCGCGGGCAAAGCCCAGCGCAGCCAGGCCGCACGCGAGCGCGCGCACCTCCTGCGCGGTCTGCGCCCAGCTATAGGTTTGCCAGATCCCGAGATCCTTCTCACGGTAAGCCGGGCTTTCCGGCCGCTGCTGCGCATGCGCAAGCAACAAGCGCGGGAAGGTCGTCGCCGACGGTTCCTGCATGGATATCTCCTGTCCCTCCGGCGCGGGGGTCCGCCACCGGTGCCAAGCCTGCTGCCGCTGGTTATACTTGGCCTGTTTTGCCCGGCGGTGTTTGTGCCGCGACGCAACAAGCCCGCCGCGCCTGTCCTGGCGCGCATTCGCGGTTCGTGGTGATCGTAAGATAGTCCATGCCATTTCCCCCGGTTGTCACGCCGATGACAATTCCGGGTTAATCCCTACGGGAAGGTTCCCAGGCCATGCTCAACGATTTCGTCGACCGCTGCGTGTGGGCAGCCGACCTCAGCGAAGAACAACGCGACATCGTCCGCCGCGCCATGTGCGTGCGCGAATATAGCCAGGGCGACTATGTCTGCCATAAAGGCGATATGGCGGAACACTGGCTGGGTGTGCTGGAAGGGATCGTCAAGATCACTACCGTATCGCCTTCCGGCAAGTCGGTCACATTCACCGGCGTGCCTACGGGAGGCTGGTTTGGCGAAGGTGCCGTGCTCAAGGGCGAAATCCGCAAGTATGACGTGATGGCGCTGCGGCGCTCGCGCATTGCGTTCCTGCCGCGCGAGACTTTTCAGTGGTTGCTGGATACCAGCTTGCCGTTCACGCGGTTCCTGCTGACGCAGTTCAATGAGCGGCTGGGACAGTTCATTGCCGCCGTGGAATACGAGCGGCTGCTCGATATCGATTCGCGTGTGGCGCGCGCCGTGTCGTCGCTGTTCAATGAGCACCTGTACCCTGGCCTGGGGACCACGCTGGAGATTTCGCAGGAAGAAATCGGACTGCTGGCGGGCATATCGCGGCAGCGGGCCAACCAGGCGCTGAAGGTGCTGGAGCAGCAGGGACTGGTGAAGGTCGACTATGGCGTGATCGAGGTATTGGACCTGGAAGGGCTGCGGCAGTACGGCGAGTAGGGCCGCCACGCCCCTCGCAGCTATCTTGCGGCATAGCCCGATGCGGCGTGGCGCGCAGTCAACGGAATACGCTGACCGCTTCCACCAGCCGGTTGGCCTGTTGTTTCAGGCTCTGTGCGGCGGCCGCGCTCTGCTCCACCAGCGCCGCGTTTTGCTGGGTGATGCGGTCGAGGTCGCCGATGGCATCGCCAACCTGGCTGATGCCCGCGCTCTGCTCGGACGTAGCCAGGCTGATCTCGGCGATCAGGTCGGAGACGCGCCGGACCTGGGCCACGATGTTATCCATGGTCTGGCCGGCGTCGTTGACCAGTTGCGCCCCCGAGTCGACCTTTTCCACGCTGGCGCCGATCAGCGCCTTGATCTCCTTGGCCGCGCTGGCGCTGCGCTGCGCGAGCCCGCGCACCTCGCCGGCCACCACCGCGAAGCCCCTGCCCTGTTCCCCGGCCCGCGCGGCTTCCACCGCGGCATTCAGCGCAAGGATATTGGTCTGGAAGGCGATGCCGTCGATCACGCTGATGATGTCGCCGATCCGCTTCGAGCTGCTGCTGATTTCCTCCATGGTCGCCACCACCTGCGACATCGCCTTGCCGCCCTTGGCCGCCTCGGTACTGGCGGAGCCGGACAACTCGTTTGCCTGCGCCGCGGTCTCGGCATTGCTCTTGACCGTGGCCGTCATCTGCGTCATCGACGACGCCGTATCCTGTACGTTGGATGCCGCCTGCTCGGTACGCACGCTCAGGTCGCCATTGCCCTGCGCGATCTCGCTGCTTGCGCCTTGCACGTTCAGCACCTGCTCGCTCACATCGTCGATCAGCCAGCGAAACATCAGGCCAAGCTGGCTGATCGTGCGCAGCGTCATGCCGATCTCGTCCACGCGGTCCAGATGCTCGACCTGCTGGCTTTCGCCGGACGCCACGCGCAGGGCCTGTGCCATGACCCGCTCCAATGGCCGCGAGATCTGCGCCTCCAGCCAGCCGGAGACCAGCAGCAACATGGCGGCGACGATGCCGCCCAGGCCGGCCAGCGGCATCCCGCTCATGCCAAGCGCCGCGGCACCAATGACCGAGGCCGGCAGCAAGGTTGCCAGGGCGCCGCGGATGCGCCAGCGCACCGGCATGGTCTTGAAGGCCGACGCCCACCGCTTCCAGCCGCCCTGAATGATCAGACCCTTGTGAAAACGCCGTTGGCCCGCACTACCCTCGCGAAAGTCCTGGTAGAGCCGCCCGGCGGCGTCAATCTCCTCGCGCGAGGGCTTGGTGCGCACCGACATGTACCCCACCGGCTTGCCATTGCGCACTAGCGGCATGGCGTTGGCGCGTACCCAGTAATGGTCGCCGTCCTTGCGCCGGTTCTTCACCAGCGCCGTCCAGGGCTCGCCGCTCTTGAGCGTGGCCCACATATCGGCGAAGGCCTCGGCCGGCATATCCGGGTGCCGCACGATATTGTGGGGCTGGCCCTGGATTTCCTCGCGTGTGAATCCACTGACATCGACGAAGGCCGCGTTGGCATAGGCAATACGGCTCTCGGTGTCGGTGGTCGACATCAGCGTCGCATTCTCAGGCAGTTCGTATTCGCGCTGCGAGACGGGTTGGTTGTTGCGCATAAAGATTCCCCATCGGTTTTCCAAAGCACGCGCGGCGCACAGGCTGTGCCACGACTGCGGCGGCGCGTAGTGCATCTCAGCGTTTACGGATATGTCTATACAAAGCTTTAGCGATCAGGGATGAATAAGCCATTCATCTGGCTTTACCTTGATCGAGATTGATTTCACCTAGCATTTGTCGGATTTTTCGTCACCACAAGCTTGACAATATTTTTTAATACGATCGTGCTATTAAGAATAAATTGATATCGATTCTTATTTAAAAACCCAGGCAGACAGCAAATAGCCAGGAGCTGCAAGAGGCAGTTTTCATTGATCGCGACAGGCTGGAGAACCCCGCAGGCCGGGGCGTTGCGCGAACGAAAAAAAGCTGGCGACGGATCGCTCCGTTGCCAGCTTTCTTGGCTCCCCCCGCCTGTGAGGAAGGGGGACTTTCAGCCTTTTACTGCTTCAATGTCACTTGCTGTAGACGTACACACCGCGGCCCGTCTTGCGGCCGAGATAGCCCGCCGCCACCATTTCGCGCATCAGCATGGCCGGACGGTATTTCGGGTCGGCAAATTCGGTGTACAGCACCTCCATCACCGCCAGCATCGTATCCAGGCCGATCATGTCAGCCAGCGCCAGCGGGCCGATCGGGTGGTTGCAACCCAGCTTCATGCCTTCGTCGATTTCTTCCGGCGACGCCAGGCCTTCGCCCAGTACGCAGAACGCCTCATTGATCATCGGGCAGAGAATCCGGTTGACCACGAAACCCGGATTGTTCTTCACGGTGATCGGGTACTTGCCGAGGTTCTTCGACAGTTCTTCCACCAGCGCGTGCGTGGCATCGCTGGTCTGCAGGCCGCGGATCAACTCCACCAGGGCCATCATCGGCACGGGGTTGAAGAAGTGCATGCCGATGAAATTGCCCGGGCGGCTGGTGACGGCGGCCAGCTTGGTGATCGAGATCGATGAGGTGTTGGACGCGATGATCACGTTGTCGCCGACGATGCTGTCGATCTGCTTGAGGATCTTGACCTTGAGGTCGAAGTTCTCGGTAGCGGCTTCGATCACGATATCGGCGGCCTTGAGCGCGTCATAGGACGTGGAGCCCTTGATGCGCGCGAGTGCGGCGTCCTTGTCGGCTTCGCTGATCTTGTCTTTCTTGATCAGGCGATCCAGGCTGCTGCCCACGGTGGCGATGCCCTTGTTCACCGCTGCGTCGCTGATGTCCACCATCACTACGTCCAGGCCCACCACGGCGCACGCTTGCGCGATGCCGTTGCCCATGGTGCCGGCGCCTACGATGCCCACTGTCCTGATTCCCATCTTGTCTTCCTTGTTGCTGGTTGCTTGATTCTGGCGTGGCGCGCTGCGGTCACGGCGCACCGATGTATCTGGTCAGGCTTCGCGCAGCGCGGCAATGATGCGCTCGGCGTGCTGGCTGAGGATTTCCGGATCCTGCATGTCGCTGCCGTGGCCGCGCAGGGTGCGCTCGGCGTAGCGCGGCACGATGTGGAAATGCACGTGCGGCACGGTCTGGCCCGCGGCGGCGCCGTTGAACTGGCCGATCGAGATGCCGTCCGGCGAGAAGGCGGCGCGCACCGCGCGGGCGACGCGCTTGGTGGTGCGGATGGCGGCTTCGGCGCCGGCGTCGGAAAGGTCGAACAACTCGGCGGCGGGTTCCTTGGTCACGACCAGCACGTGGCCATCCGACTGCGGCATGATGTCCATGAAGGCCATGGTGTCGGCGTCTTCATACACCCTGTTGCAAGGCAATTCGCCACGCAGGATGCGGGCGAAGATATTGTTGGGATCGTACACGGTACTCCTGATTGGTCTTGGTCTTGATCTTCGCTGGCGCTCGCTGCCCGCAAGGCGACGCGGCTGGCGCAAACGTCAAGTTTAACGCAGGGGCCTCGCACCAGACAGCCCCTGGCGGACGGATCACATATTGCGGCGGTACTGGCCTCCTACCTCAAACAATGCATGCGTGACCTGCCCGAGCGAGCACACGCGCACCGCATCCATCAGCACCGCAAACACATTGTCGTTGTCGATCACAGCCTGGCGCAGCCGCTGCAGCATGGCCGGCGCCGCATCCGCATGACGGGCGTGGAAGTCCGCCAGCCGCGCAAGTTGTCCCTGCTTCTCCTCTTCGCTGGAACGCGCCAGTTCGAGCGATTGCGGCGTAGCGTCGCCATTGGGATTGCGGAACGTATTGACGCCGATGATGGGCAGCGTGCCGTCGTGCTTGCGTTGCTCGTAGTACAGCGACTCGTCCTGGATCTTGCCTCGCTGGTAGCCCGTCTCCATCGCGCCGAGCACACCGCCGCGCTCGGCGATGCGCTCGAACTCCTGCATCACCGCGTCTTCCACCAGGTCGGTCAGCTCATCGATCAGGAAGCTGCCCTGGTTGGGGTTCTCGCATTTGGCCACGCCCCACTCGCGGTTGATGATGAGCTGGATCGCCAGCGCGCGGCGCACCGACTCGCCGGTGGGCGTGGTGATGGCTTCGTCGTACGCGTTGGTGTGCAGCGAATTGCAGTTGTCGTAGATGGCGATCAGCGCCTGCAGCGTGGTGCGGATGTCGTTGAAGTCGATCTCCTGCGCGTGCAGCGAGCGCCCGGAAGTCTGGATGTGGTACTTGAGCTTCTGGCTGCGTTCATTGGCGCCGTACTTGTCGCGCAGCGTCACCGCCCAGATGCGGCGCGCCACGCGGCCCAGCACGCTGTATTCCGGGTCCATGCCGTTGGAGAAGAAGAACGACAGGTTGGGCGCGAAGTCATCGATATGCATGCCGCGCGCCAGGTACGCCTCCACATAGGTGAAGCCGTTGGACAGCGTGAACGCCAGTTGCGAGATCGGGTTCGCTCCCGCCTCGGCAATGTGATAGCCGGAAATCGACACCGAGTAGAAATTGCGCACCTGGTGATGGACGAAGTACGCCTGGATATCGCCCATCACCTTGAGCGAGAACTCGGTCGAGAAGATGCAGGTGTTCTGGCCCTGGTCTTCCTTGAGGATGTCGGCCTGCACCGTGCCGCGCACGTTCTGCAGCACCCACGCGCGGATCTTGGCTTCCTCGTCGGCGGTGGGCTCGCGGTTGTTGTCGGCGCGGAATTTGTCGAGCTGCTGGTCGATGGCGGTGTTCATGAACATCGCCAGGATGGTGGGCGCGGGCCCGTTGATGGTCATCGACACCGAGGTCGACGGGCTGGTGAGGTCGAAGCCGTCGTACAGCACCTTCATGTCGTCGAGCGTGGCGATCGACACGCCCGAGTTGCCGACCTTGCCGTAGATGTCCGGGCGGGTGTGCGGATCCTCGCCGTACAGCGTGACCGAATCGAAGGCGGTGGACAGGCGCTTGGCATCCAGGCCCTCGGAGACCAGCTTGAAGCGGCGGTTGGTGCGAAAGGCATCGCCCTCGCCGGCAAACATGCGGGTGGGGTCTTCGTTCTCGCGCTTGAAGGCGAACACACCGGCGGTGTAGGGGAAGCTGCCCGGCACGTTCTCGCGCAGCAGCCACTTGAGCACTTCGCCATCGTCCTCGAAGCGCGGCAGCACCACCTTGCGCACCGTGGTGCCGGACAGGGTCGTGGTGGTGAGCGCGGTACGGATTTCCTTGTCGCGGATCTTCACCACGTATTCGTCGCCGCTGTAGGCCTTGCGCATCTCCGGCCACATCGCCAGCAGCTTGCGCTCCTGCGCGCCGAGCGCGGCGTCGCGCTCGGTGGCGAGAGCCTGCAGCGCTTCGCCCTGGCCCTCTTGACCGGAGGCCGCCAGCAGCATGCGGCGCGCCTCGCGCAGTTGCTGGCGCTCGCGCGCCAGCCGGCTCTGCGCGTCCACGCGGCGATGATAAGCGCGCACCGTGTCGGCGATCTCGGCCAGATAGCGGCTGCGCGCCGGCGGGACGATCACGTTCTGGCCGGTGGAGACACGTCCGCTCAACTGCGGCAGCACACCGGCCGGCGCACGCATGCCGCGCGCGCACAGCGCTTCGCGCAGGCCCTGGTAGAGCATGGTCACGCCGTCGTCGTTAAAGCGCGACGCCTGGGTGCCGTACACCGGCATCTCCTCGGGCTTGGCATGCCACTGCTCGCGGTTGCGCTGCACCTGCTTGGCCACGTCGCGCCACGCGTCCTGCGCGCCCTTGCGGTCGAACTTGTTGATGGCGACAAAATCCGCGAAGTCCAGCATGTCGATCTTCTCGAGCTGGCTGGCCGCGCCAAACTCCGGGGTCATCACGTAGAGCGACAGGTCCACGTGCGCAACGATGGCCGCGTCTCCCTGCCCGATGCCCGAGGTCTCGACGATGATCAGGTCGAAGCCGGCCACCTTGCAGGCCGCCAGCACATCGGGCAGCGCCCGCGAGATCTCCGAGCCGGCCTCGCGCGTGGCCATCGAGCGCATGAAGATGTGCGGATGGTTGATCGCGTTCATGCGGATGCGGTCGCCCAGCAGCGCGCCGCCGGACTTGCGGCGCGACGGGTCGATCGAGATCACCGCGATGGATAGCGCATCGCGCTGGTCCAGCCGGATGCGGCGGATCAGCTCATCGGTCAGCGAGGATTTGCCCGCGCCGCCCGTGCCGGTGATGCCGAGCACGGGTGTCTTCACCTTGGCCGCCTCGGCGCGCAGGGCGTCGGCCAGCGCGGGATCCGCCTTGCCGTTTTCCAGTGCCGTGATCAGCTGCGCGAGCGCGCGGCGGTCGCCGCCTTTCATCGCATCGAGCGTGGTGGGGGCATAGCGCGCCAGGTCGATATCGCAGCGCTGCACCATGTCGGCGATCATGCCCGCCAGGCCCAGGCGCTGGCCGTCCTCCGGGCTGAAGATCCGTGCCACGCCGTAGGCTTGCAACTCGCGGATCTCGTCCGCCACGATCACGCCGCCGCCGCCGCCGAACAACTGGATGTGCTCGCCGCCACGCTGGCGCAGCAGGTCCACCATGTACTTGAAATACTCGACGTGGCCGCCCTGGTAACTGGAGATGGCGATACCCTGCACGTCTTCCTGCAAGGCCGCGCTGACCACCTCTTCCACTGAGCGGTTGTGCCCCAGATGGATCACCTCGCAGCCCGAGGACTGCAGGATGCGCCGCATGATGTTGATGGAAGCGTCGTGGCCGTCGAACAGCGAGGCCGCGGTGACGAAGCGCACCTTGTTGACGGGCCCTTTCGGTCCCTGCGCGTGATGGGGAGCACCCGGTTGAGCGCCGGGTTGAGCGCCGGGTTGAGCGCCCTTCTGCACATCGGAAAGATCGGTCATTGTCTCCACCATGTTCGGTGTTCTGGCTGATCGCATGACGTCCATGGCTGCCGCTCTGGAGGCGGCTCGGATCTGACACGCGAGCGGTCTGGCTGGTGCCGGCGCAACGGCTTGATTATATGACGTTTACGTTAACGGCAATCAATCCACGGGAGCGCCGAATACCGCGCGGCGCGGCCAGCCATATGAACATCCTCGCATAGTTGGCGCGACGATGTGGAGGGAGGGAGCGAGGCATCGGGGGAGTTCGACGCCGGCAAACGGCATTTTGGAGAGCGCACGACCAGACACTTGGCCAGGCTTCCACCAATACGGATGGGAGCGGGATGACCGGACACGCGCTGCGCGCGGTCCGGCCGAGATCCTCTCAGAGGCCCGGTTCCGGGCACTGGCCGGCACCGGAGCCACGGCGCTCGCCAAAGCGGCGCTTCAGCGCACTCGCCAGCCCGCCCAGCCAGCGCCACGACGACGGGGCCGGCGTCTCGGCCAGCGTGAAGCGCGCGCCCTCGCTTTCGCCCGACAACCATACCCGGGCGCCGGCAGGCAGCGCAAAGACGGCTCCCGGCAGCAGCCAGATGTCCGCGTGGTGGCCTTCCACCGTGAGCCAAAGGCGGCCTTCGACCGCCTTCACGCGCTGGCCTTCGCGGGCGCGCCAGCTCACCGGCTGGCCCAGTTCATCGAATTCGAAGATCCTTAGTTCGCGCATTTCATCACTCCTGTTCTGCATGGCGGCCATGTCTCTCGTGCCCACCGGCCCAGCCAGTGCCGGCACTTCCGCCGCATGCCTTCCATTATTCACAGCGCAAACTACAATCCCATGAACAGTTGCGAACAGTTTGACATGAACTGTTCAGTAGTTTTTCCTGACACTTTCCCCTGCACCCTGCCGATGAAGCTGACCCTCGTTCCCGCCACCGGCGTGCCCCTGACCGACCAGATCGTCAACGAGGTCAAGACCTGGATCAGCGCGCGCGAGGTGCGCCCGGGCGCGCGCCTGCCGTCGATCCGGCAGCTCGCGGCGGAGCATGGCATCAGCCGTTTCCCGGTGATCGAGGCTTATGACCGGCTGGTATCGCAGGGCCTGCTCGATTCCCGCCACGGGTCGGGCTTCTTCGTCGCCGACAGCCCGCTGCTGGCGCGCGGCGCCAATGGCTGGTCGGACCCGCGTCTGGCAGAGGATTTGTCAGGCCATATCCTGGAGCAGTTCAACCATCCCAGCGCCACGCTCAAGCTGGCGGGCGGCTTCGTGCCCGAGAGCTGGCGCGACGTGGAAGGGCTGACCCAGGCCATCCGCCAGGTCTCGCGCAACGACATCAACAGCGTGATCCACTACGCCACGCCGATGGGCAGCCCGGAGCTGCGCCAGCACGTGCTGACCCGCGTGCGGCAGCTCGGCATCGCGGCGGAGCTGCCGCAGGTGCTGATCACCACGGGCGCCAGCCAGGCGCTGGACCTGGTGGTGCGCCGCCTGCTCAAGCCAGGCGATACGGTGTTCGTGGAGGATCCTGGCTACTACAACCTGTTCGGCCTGCTGCGCCTGCACGGGGTGCGGCTGGTGGGGGTGCCGCAAACCCGCAACGGCCCGGACCCGGACGCCGCCGAAGCGCTGCTGCGCGAGCACAAGCCCAAGCTGTTCTTCACCAACAGCGTGCTGCAGAACCCGACCGGCTCGACCCTCTCGCCGCCGGTGGCGTTCCGCCTGCTGGAGCTGGCGCGCCGGCACGGCTTCCGTTTTGTCGAGGACGATATCTTCTCGGACTTCCAGACCAACTACACCGACCGGCTGGCCACGCTGGACCAGCTTGAGCACGTGATCTACATCGGCGGCTTTTCCAAGACGGTGTCGGCCTCGCTGCGCGTCGGCTACCTGGTGGCCGACAAGGCGCTGGTGAAGGACCTGGTGGATGTGAAGGTGCTAACCAGCGTAGCGGGCTCGCATTTCGCGGAGAGCGTGACGGCGGCGCTGCTGGAGCGCGGCGCCTACCGCAAATACATGGAGCGGCTGCGGCTGCGGGTGCGCCAGGCCACCGCGCGCGCGGTGCAGCACCTGGGCGACGCCGGCTGGGAAGTGTATTGCGAACCGGCGGGCGGCAACTTCCTGTGGGCTCGTACGCGTGGGATCGAGGATTCGCGCGAGCTGGTGACCTTGGCCGAGCAGCATGGGGTGACACTGGCGCCCGGCAATTACTTCCGGCCGGGCGGCGAGGGCTCGGCCTGGATCCGCATCAACTCCGCCTTTGTCGAGGAGCCGCGCGCGCTGGCCTTCCTGCAGGAAGCCGGAGCGCGCGAACGGTAAGCGCAGGCGGCGTCAAGCGCCGCCGTGCAGCACCGCGTTGCGGCGCGCGTAGAGGAAGTAGATCGCTAGGCCAAGCGCCAGCCACGCCAGGAATGCCACCCAAGTCAGCGCCTGCAGGTGGGCCATCAGGAACAGGCAAAAGCCCACCGACAGCAGCGGCACCACTGGCACACCAGGGCAGCGGAAAGCGCGCGGCAGATCCGGCCGCGTCTTGCGCAGCACCAGCACCGCCACCGAGATCAGCGTGAAGGCGGACAGCGTGCCGATATTGATCAGCTCCGCCAGCACATTGAGCGGCACGAAAGCCGCAATGAAGGCAAACACGATGCCCACCGTCCACGTGGCGAAGAACGGCGTGGCATGCACCGGGTGCACCTTCGACAGCCGCTCCGGCAGCAGCCCGTCGCGCGACATGGCAAAGATGATGCGGGTCTGGCCGAAGGTCATCACCAGGATCACCGTGGTCATGCCCAGGATGGCGCCGAGATCGACGAATCCCGCCACCCAGTTCTCGCCCGCGTACTGCAGCGCCAGCGATACCGGATGATCGATGCCCGCGAACTTGGCGAAGGGCACGATGCCGGTCATGATGGCCGCCACCGTCACGTACAGCACGGTGCAGACCGCCAGCGAGCCGATGATGCCGATCGGCAGGTCGCGGCGCGGGTTGCGCACTTCCTCGGCGGCCGATGTCACCGCGTCGAAGCCGATAAAAGCGAAGAACACCAGCGCGGCCGCATTGAAGACGCCTTCCAGCCCAAACGGCGCGAACGGATGCCAGTTGGCCGGCTTGACGTGCCACACACCCACCCCGATAAAGAGCAGCACCACCGCAATCTTGATGGCCACCATCACGTTGTTCAAGCGCGCCGACTCGCGCACGCCGTAGGACACGACCCAGGTGATCAGCAGCATGATCACGGCAGCCGGCAGGTTGAACAGTGTCTGCACGCCCGGCACGGCACCGGGTGCGGCGGTGAGCATGACCGGCAGGTGAATACCGAAGCCCGCCATCAGCGACTGGAAATAGCCCGACCAGCCCACCGACACCGCCGAGGTCGCAAGACCATACTCAAGCAGCAGATCCCAGCCGATCATCCACGCCACGATCTCGCCGAGCGTGGCGTAGCTATAGGTGTAGATAGAGCCGGAGACGGGGATAGCGGACGCGAACTCGGCGTAGCAGAGCGCGGCAAACCCGCAGGCGAGCGCGGCGATCACGAAGGAGACGGTCAGCGCCGGGCCGGCCGTGAGCGCGCCGGTGCCCGTCAGCACGAAGATGCCGGTGCCGATGATGGCGCCGATGCCCATCAGGATCAGGTCGACGGGACCGAGCACCTTTTTCAGTCCATCATCGCGGGCGGCGGCCAGCATGGCCTCGATGTTCTTGGTGCGGAACAGACTCATCGGTGGGTACTCCTGGCGCGCTGGGCGGCTTTGAAAAGCGGCGTATTTTAGCGTGATGGGGTGGGCGGATTCGTCACTTTTGGGTTGGTCGGTGTTTCTTTGATCGGCGTTGGCATCTTGCACCCAAGAGCCATACGACATCCCCCTGCGGGGGCTGCCGGTCACTCTTCTTTGCGTCGGCAAAGAAGACTAACGAGAAGAAAGCCGACCCTGCCGGGCGCAGAGCAATCAGGCTTATGTGGGGCTGTGGTTTCGTCGTGCGGCCACAGTTCTGCTGGCATCTGCCGGCACCGGTTTGTAGGGCATCGCAATGGCATGGCACATGGGTTTCGTTGTGGGGCCCCTGACCTCGTGTGCGGTGACCATTCCCACATCTGCCGTTACCGGCGCGAAGCACCACGACACATCGCCCGTCAGTGGTTTCGTGGTGGGGCGGGCGCGGTGGTCAAGGTCTCGGGCATATCAACCCGGTGCCACCGCGCCCACGACGGAACCGGTGCGCCTGCAACTTCGTGGCCGGGCACGCCGCGAGCGACAGACGGCTTGAAGCAAGTGATGTCTGCTACCGGGGGCCTCACCACGAATCCCGGAGACTGGCAGGTTCGTGGCCGGTCAAGCCGGTACCGGCAGATGCCCGCCGGCACTCCGGGCCATACGACGCAACCACAGCCCCACATAAGCCTGATTGCTCTGCGCCCGGCAGGGTCGGCTTTTTTCTCGTTAGTCTTCTTTGCCACCGACGCAAAGAAGAGTGACCGGCAGCCCCCGCAGGGGGATGTCGTATGGCTGTTGGGTGCAAAGGCCAACGCCGCTCAAAGAAACACCGCCCCCCTCACTTAGCCACCGGCATCGTAAACTCCGCCCCCTTCCCAATACTGTCCGGCCAACGCTGCATGATGCTCTTGTAGCGCGTATAGAAGCGGATACCTTCCTCGCCGTAGGCATGATGATCACCGAACAGCGAGCGCTTCCACCCCCCAAAGGAATGCCACGCCATCGGCACCGGGATCGGCACGTTGATGCCCACCATGCCCACCTGGATCTGGCGCGAGAACGCGCGTGCCACGCCGCCGTCGCTGGTGTAGCAGGACACGCCGTTGCCGTACTCGTGGCCGTTGATCAGGTCCACCGCTTCGGCCAGGTCATGCACGCGCACCACCGACAGCACCGGGCCGAAGATCTCTTCCTTGTAGATGGTCATGTCCGGCGTGACGTTGTCAAACAGCGTGCCGCCCACGTAGAAGCCGTTCTCGTGCCCGTCGACCTTGTGGCCGCGGCCGTCGGTCACCAGCTTGGCGCCCTCTTCCACACCCTTGGCGATATAGCCTTCTACCTTGGCCTTGTGCGCGGCGGTCACCAGCGGGCCCATCTCGGCATCATCTTCCATGCCGTTGCGGATCTTCAGCGACCGCGCGCGTTCGGCCAGGCGCGGTACCAGCTTGTCGGCGACATCGCCCACCGCCACAGCCACCGAGATGGCCATGCAGCGCTCGCCGGCCGAGCCATAGGCAGCGCCGATCAGCGCGTCCACGGCCTGGTCGAGGTCGGCGTCGGGCATCACCACCAGGTGGTTCTTGGCGCCGCCCAGGGCCTGCACGCGCTTGCCGCGCTTGGTGCCTTCGGTGTAGATGTACTCGGCGATCGGCGTGGAGCCGACGAAGGACAGGGCCTGCACGTCCTTGTGCGCCAGCAGCGCATCGACGGCTTCCTTGCCGCCTTGCACCACATTGAACACGCCATCCGGCAGGCCGGCCTGCTTGAGCAGGTCGGCAATCAGCAGCGAGGGCGAGGGATCGCGCTCGGACGGCTTGAGCACGAAGGTGTTGCCGCAGGCCAGCGCCACCGGGAACATCCACATCGGCACCATCACCGGGAAGTTGAACGGCGTGATGCCGGCCACCACGCCCAGCGGCTGGCGCAGGTTCCAGTTGTCGATGCCGCCGCCGATGTTGTCGGTGAAGTCGGTCTTGAGCAGGTTGGGAATGCCGCAGGCAAACTCAACGATCTCCACACCGCGGGTGACTTCGCCCTTGGCATCGGAGAACACCTTGCCGTGCTCGCGCGTGATCAGCGCGGCGAGGTCGTCATGGTGGCGGTCGAGCAGCTCCTTGAACTTGAACAGGATGCGCGCGCGCTTGAGCGGCGCGGTCTCGGACCAGGCCGGGAACGCGGCGTGGGCCGCAGCCACAGCGGCGTCCACGTCCTGCGCCGAGCCGAGCGCCACGCGCCCGGCCACGGCGCCCGTGGCCGGGTTGAAGACGTCGGCAAACCGCTCCGACGAGGCGGCGCGCACAGTCCCGCCAATGTAGTGCGCAATGTCGGCGATCTGCCGGTTCTCTGCGATGTTCACGTCAGTGTTCCTTGTCTTGTCTCTGCGGCCACGGCATTCGCTGCAATCACTGCAATCACTTCAGTTCTTGCAGCACCTTCTTCACGGTGTCGAACATCTCTTCGATCTGCGCCTCGGTGATGATCAGCGGCGGCGAGAAAGCGAGGATGTCGCCGGTGAAGCGCACCAGCACGCCGCGCTCCAGGCATTTCAGGAAGGCCTCATAGCCACGCGCGCCGGGCTGGCCGGGACGCGGCTCCAGCTCGATGCCGGCGACCATGCCGAGGTTGCGGATGTCCTTCACGTGGGGCGCGCCGCGCACGGCATGCACCGCGGCTTCGAACTTCGGCGCCAGCTCGGCGGCACGGCCGAACAGGTTCTCGTTCTTGTAGATATCCAGCGTGGCGATGGCCGCGGCCATCGCCAGCGGGTGGCCGGAATAGGTATAGCCGTGCAGGAACTCGATGGCACCCGGCGCCGCGGCGTTGACCACGGTGTCGTGCACTTCGCGCCGCACCGCCACCGCGCCCATCGGCACGGCTGCGTTGTTGATGGCCTTGGCCATGGTGATCAGGTCCGGCGTGACCTTGAAGCGCTCGGCGGCGGTGGCCGCGCCCAGGCGGCCGAAGGCGGTGATGACCTCATCGAAGATCAGCAGGATGCCGTGCTTGCTGGTGATCTCGCGCAGCTTTTCCAGGTAGCCCACGGGCGGCACCAGCACGCCGGCCGAGCCGGCCAGCGGCTCGACGATGACGGCGGCGACGTTGGACGGATCGTGCAGCGCCAGGATGCGTTCCAGGTCGTCGGCCAGGTGCGCGCCCCAGGTCGGCTGGCCTTTGGAGTAAGCTGCTTCGGCAATATTCAGCGTGGCCGGCAGGTGGTCCGTGCCGGGCATCAGGTTGGCCGAGAAGGCCTTGCGGTTGGGGCCGATGCCGCCCACCGCCATGCCGCCGAAGCCAACGCCGTGGTAGCCGCGCTCACGCCCGATCACGCGGGTGCGCTGGCCTTCGCCACGGGCGCGGTGATACGCCAGCGCGATCTTCAGCGCGGTGTCGACCGATTCCGAGCCCGAGTTGGTGAAGAAGATGCGGTCCAGCCCGGCCGGCATGATGGCTGCCACCTTGGTGGCGGCCTCGAAGGTGAGCGGGTGGCTCATCTGGAACGGCGGCGCGTAGTCCAGGGTCTGCACCTGGCGGGCGACCGCGTCCGCGATCTCCTGGCGGCAATGGCCGGCAGCGACGCACCACAGGCCGGCGCAACCGTCGAGGATCTGGCGGCCGTCATGCGAGGTGTAGTACATGCCGCTGGCGGAGTCGAGCAGGCGCGGGGCCGCCTTGTACTGGCGGTTGGCGGTAAACGGCATCCACAGGGCATCGAGATCAGGGATAACAGTCTTGGCGGCATCCATACATCCTCCTCAGGAGCAATTGGCATTGGCTTGGGCGGCGGCTGGCGCCGCCCGGGTTGTCAGGTGATTCTGGTGAATGCGGCCACTGTAGCGGCCCGGCCCGGCTTAAAGAATATACGGTCGACAGAACATCGCCTTACCGTACAGTTAAGAGTGAGACAACTGTACAGATCAAGAATTGCTCGAACCGGGCGACCGCAGCCGCGGATCCAGCCACCCCGCTCGCCACAGCGGCCAAAGTCCCGCCAGCTGCCGGATTCACGTTGCAGCGCTGCAAAGCCTCGCGCCGCCGTGAGGCTTCCCACCGAACCGGTACGGCCATTAAACTGTACAGGTCCATCCTTACATGTCACGCATGCTTAACCTCGATCTTGTCCGCAGCCGGCGCAGCGGCGACACCCTCACCGAGCAGATCGTGGCGGGCATCGCCAGCCTGGTGGACCGGCGCGTGCTGCGCGCCGGCGCGGCGCTGCCGTCGGTGCGGCGCTTTGCCCAGCAGCATGGGGTCAGCACCTTCACCGTGGCCGAGGCCTACGGCCGCCTGACCGCGCTGGGGTACCTGAGCGCGCGGGTGGGCTCGGGCTACACGGTGGCACACCGCCATGCCCCCGCCGGCCAGGCGCCGGCGGCACGCTGGGAGGCACCGGGGCTCAACGCCGCGTGGCTGCTGTCGGATGTGTTCGCCGATCATTCCGTGCCGATCAAGGCGGGTGCGGGCTGGTTGCCCGGCGACTGGCTCAACGAGGAAGGGCTGCACCAGGCCATGCGCGCCGCGGCGCGGGTGCCCGCGGCGCAGGTCTCGGGCTACGGCCACCCATACGGCTTCGCCGCGCTGCGCGAGCATATCGCCGCCGGGCTCAGCCAGTACGGCATGCCGGTGCAGGCCCAGCAAGTGGTGCTGACCCAGGGCGCCACGCAAGCGCTGGACCTGGTGGTCCGCACGCTGTTGCGCCCGGGCGACACCGTGCTGGTGGAAGACCCCTGCTACTGCAATCTGCTGCAGATCCTGCGCCTTGCCGGCTTGCAGGTGGTTGGCGTGCGCCGCACCGCCAGCGGGCTCGACACCGACGCGCTCGACCATGCCATCCGCACCCGCGCGCCACGCGCGCTGTTCGTCAACACGGTGCTGCAGAACCCCACCGGCGGCACGCTCACCAGCATGAACGCGCACCGCGTGCTGCAACTGGCCGAGCAGTACCGGCTGCTGGTGGTGGAGGACGATATCTACCGCGAGCTGGCGCCGCCTGGCTCACCCATGCTGGCGGCCATGGACGGGCTCTCGCACGTGATCTACGTCAACGGGTTCTCCAAGACCATCACGCCATCGCTGCGGGTTGGCTACCTCGCGGCCAGCCCGGAGCTGGCCAAGGCACTCGCACGCACCAAGATGGCCGTGGGGCTGACGTCATCGGAAGTGACCGAGCGGCTGGTGTACTCGGTGCTGACCAGCGGCCACTATGGCCGACATGTGGCGGCGCTGGCCGAACGGCTGCGCGCCCAGCAGGACCGGATCACGGAGAAAATGGAAGCCCACGGGCTGGAGGTGATGCTGCGCCCGGAAGGCGGGATGTTCGCCTGGGCAAGGATGCGGCCGGAAGACGGCGGCGACCAGGCCGCGCTGTCGGGCAACCGCCTGGCGACGCTGGCGCTGGAGCATGGCATCTGGCTGGCGCCAGGGTCTTACTTTGAACCGGAAGAAGGCGACTCGCCGTGGATACGGTTCAACGTGGCAACCAGCGATGAACCCGCGCTGTGGCGATTTTTTGACGCGCTGCGCAGCAGGCAGGCGCAAGGCGCGGAAACGGAATCCATCTCCCGCGGCCTGCGCGCCCCGCGCGCAGGCATGGTCAGGCTGGCCTGAGCGTCATGGCTTCAGGCCAAGCCAGCCACGTTTGCAGGATCAGAAGCGATAACGCACGTAACCCGTGTAAAAACCGCTGCCCGGATTGGGCTGCTTGATACCGGCGTTGGAGACGTGCTGGTAGCGGAAACCGGCTTCGTACGCGGTCTTGGGGCCAAAGGCCATGCCCACGCCGATCATGTCGGAGAACTGGAACAGGCTGCCGGAGCGGTGCTCGTCGGAGGTGGCCTTATGGCTCATCATGCGCACGCCGACGGAGGCTTCCAGGAACGGCACCAGCGAGCCGCCGCGCTTTTCCACGCGCAGGATCGGCGAGAAGCCGAATTCGGTCACATTCTGGTGATTGGTACCGCTGCGGGCGTTCCATTCGGCCAGTTCGGCCTCCCACTGCAGCTTGGCCAGCCAGCCCTGCGGGTTGCCCCAGGCAAAGCCGGAGTCCCAGTTCACGCCAACTTCGTACTTGTCGATGTTGTGGCCGGGATCGCGGCCAAAGGCCACGTGCACCCCTGGATCGGCGTGCGCGGCAGCGCATGCGCCGAGGGCAGCCATGGCGCCAAGCGCCTTGATACGTGTTGCAAGCCGACGGGCAAGGCCGGCGTTCTTCTTATCGATGGTCATGTGCATGGTGGGTGGTAATTACCGCGAAGAATGGCAAGTCCTAGCGAAAACCTTGCCACCTCCCAGCGGCAAAGCCGACCACCCGTACTCAGGACCAGAGGCGTTCCACCACCCAGCCCGCGGTCACGCAGATCGCGAGCCAGGCGCTTAGGCACCCGGCAATAAATCGGTAAGTCATGGTCAATTTCCGCAACAATCGCTTAGGGACAAGCGAATCATTACGGAATTATACATCCGTTCATGAATGTATGTTGAGGCAGGAGAAATCGGGCTAGGGCTCAACGTATCGGTGAGCGATTATGCACCTCCGGGACGGCACATGCTTGCGGCACCGCGGGGCTGTTGCCACGCCGCGTCAATCCCCCCGCGCCACGGCGCTTTGGCCCATGACCGCGGCGAAATCCGTTGCCGGCATCGGCCGGCCGAGCAGGTAGCCTTGCGCCGCGTCGCAGCCCTCCTCGGCCAGCAAGCGCTGCTGGGCTTGGGTCTCCACACCTTCCGCCAGGGTTCTCATGCCCAGCGAGCGCGCCAGCGCGATGACCCCGCGAATGACCGCCAGGGCCTCGGGTGCGCTGCCGAGGACTGCAACGAACGATTTGTCGATCTTGAGCGTCGCAACCGGCAGGCGCGTCAGGTAGGCCAGGCTCGAGTAACCGGAGCCGAAATCGTCCAGCGAGGCGCTGATGCCGCAGTGCCTGAGCTCGTCGAGCGCCGCCGCGGCACTGTCGAGGTCGGTCATCAGGGTGTCCTCGGTGACTTCCACGTCCAGCAGCCCGCATGGCACCTCGTGCTCGCGCGCGAGGTCCGCCAGCAAGCCAGCGAGCCCCGGCATGACCAGCTGCCGCGCTGACAGGTTGAGAGAGATCCTGGGCACCGTCAGGCCGGCACGCCGCCAGGCCGCTATCTGGCGGCACACGGCGCGCATGACCCACAGCCCCACCGCCGGCTCCAGCGGGGACTCCAGCAGCACATCGAGAAAGGCGGCGGGAGGCAGCAGGCCGCGCGTTGGGTGCTGCCAGCGCAACAACGCCTCCGCGCCCGCCAGCCTGCCATCCGGCAGCGACCACTGCGGCTGGAAGTGAAGCACCAGCTGGTCGTCGGCCATCGCGGCATGCAGGTCGGCGCGCAGCTGCAGGCGCTGCCGCAAGCCTTGGGCAAGGTCCAGGTGGAAGACGCGGAACTGGAAACGCCCCGCAGCCTTGGCCGCATACATGGCGGCATCGGCGTGGTTCAACAGGGTGTCAGCGGTGTCGCCAGCCTCGGGCCATTGCGCGATCCCTACGCTGGCACCCAGCAGCAGCGTGTGGCCGTCCACCTGGAATGGCTGCGACACGCCGGCCAGGATGGTGCCGGCAAAGCGCTCGGCCTGTCCCGGCCGCGCGTCGCGCAAGATGAACACGAACTCATCGCCGCCGACGCGCGCGACAAAAGCCGAAGGCGCCAGCAGCGCGCGAAAGCGCTCGGCGACCTTGCATAGCAACGTGTCGCCCACGGCATGGCCAAAGGCGTCGTTGACTTCCTTGAAGCGGTCGAGATCGACGAACAGCACCACCACCCCGGCCGCTTGCGGCGCTTGCGCCTGCATGCCGGCCGGCAGCACGGCTACCTGGGCTTCTGCAGCCTGCGCCACCGCGCGCGCCAGCACCTGCGTGCAGCGCCGGCGGTTCGGCAGGCCGGTCAGGTAGTCGTGGTCGGCATGGTATTCCAGCTGGGCCGACTGCTGCCGTTCGCGGCTGACGTCGCGAAAGAGCACGGTAAGGCCGTTGGCATCGGGAAAGGCGCGCGCTTCAAACCAGCATGCCAGCGGGGCATAGTAGGCGGTACAGGTGCGTGATGCGCCGCTGGCAGCAGCCTCATGAAACGTCCGGTAATACGCCGAGCCAATCAGGTCTGGATAGCACTCCCAGATGCCGCGCCCGTCGAGATCCTTACGGGTGCGCTTGAGCCAGCGCTCCATGGTCTGGTTGGCGTAGGCGAATCGCCACTCGCGGTCGAGCGACATGACGCCATCCGCGACGCTATCGAGCATCGCGGCAAGATGCGTGGGCAACGCCCCGGCGGGCGGCGTGCTCGTGGGATTGGCATGACAGGGCAAAAGTGGCGCGCGCTGGGGAGAGTCGTCCATGTCGAGGGGGGTCGTCCGAGCACCGTATGAATCACGGTTGACAAGGCGGCAGGTGGCAGGCGTCGGCCGCATTTTATCCTCGAACACCCCACACCGGTATGCCGGCGCGGGCCTTTGGCCCAAGGATTGCGCACCAGTGCCCGCCACGATGCCCCCCGGTCACATACGGTTTCCCCCCACTATCCCCCCACTATCCCCCGCTATCCCCGCTTGTCGCTGGCGTCACGCCACGGTTGCGTACTCCAGTGTCTTTGGCGTCTTCACGATGACCTCCGGGCGCTCGCCCACCACGACCGTATCGTCGAGCCGGAAGCCACCCAGCCCATAGACATAGATGCCCGGCTCGGCCGAGTAGACCTCGCCGTCCAGCAGTGCGCGCGTGTTGAAGGCCATGTCCTCCGGATACTCGTGCAGCATCAGCCCGACCGCGTGGCCGGTGCGGTGGAAGATGTACTCGCCCAGCCCCGCGCGCTCGATCACGGCCTGCGCGGCGGCGTCCATGTCGCAGACGCGCCGGCCGGTCACCGCGGCCGCCACCGCCGCGTCGGTGGCCTCGGCGGCAACCTGGTAGCAGCGTGCCTGGCGCTCGTCCGGTTTGCCGCAGAACCACGTGCGCTCGTTCTCCACGTAGTAGCCATTCAGGCGCGGCAGGATCAGGTTGACGATGGTATCGCCAGCCGCGATGCGCGCGCCGCACGCGGCGCCGTCGCCGTGCGGCGAGGCCGAGGCCGGCCCCGTCAGCGTCCAGCATTTGAGGATATCGAAATCCTCGCCGGGAAAGCGGCGTGCGGCCTCCTCCACCATCAGCGCCGACATGGCATGGTCCAGCTCCTGCACCAGCCGCCCCGGCCGAATGTTCTCGCGGTAGCGGTCCTGTACCCAGTCGGTCAGGCTCCCAAGCTCGCGCATCACCTGCAGTTCTTCCGCATGCTTGACCCAGCGCATGGCGCGCATCTCCGCCATGGCCGGGCGCAGCGCGAGCTCCGGCAGGTAGCGCTGCGCCGCCGCGAGAATCGGGTGGGCCACGTCCACGGCAATGCGCGAGCCGCCCAGCCCGTGCGACGCCAGCAGCGACGCCACCACCTCGGGCAACTGCGGCGCTAGCGCCAGCCGCTGCGACACGCGCGGATGCTCGGCGTAGTAGGTCACGTCGCGCAGCCAGACCTTGTCCTTTTCCGTGCACAGGCGCATGTGGTTGGTGGACAGCTCGTTCATCACGGCGAAGGGCTCGCCGTTGCGCGGCACGAACACGAAAACGGGGCGCTCCCACGGCCAGACATCCAGCTGGAAATTGGTGGCGAACTGGAAGAAGTCCGGCGTGCTGAACACCAGCGCGTCGACGCGGATGCGGTCCATCAGCGCGTGCATCATTGCCAGGCGATAGTCGCGCACGGCGGTCGTGATCTGGGGCATGTCTAGTCTCCTTGGTTCCTTGCTTCCTTGGTAATGGGTGCGGGCGGGTGCGGGCGGGTGCGGACACATCCGCCCGGGATCAGAGGGCGATGCCGAGCTTGCGGATCATGGGGCCCCAGGCCTGCGCGTCGCGCTGCATATGGCGCTCCACTTCGGCCGGTGGCCCCTTGATCGGGTCGAGGAACTGGTTGGCCAGCTTGTCCTTGAATGCCGGCTCGTCCATGGCCGCGTTGATGTCGGCGTTGATCTTCTGCACCAGCGCCGCCGGCGTGCCGGTCTTTGCGACGATGGCGTACCAGCCCGGCACCGCCACGTCGTAGCCAAGCTCCTTGAAAGTCGGCACATCGGGCAGCGCGGCCAGGCGCCGCTCGCCGGTCACGGCCAGCGCCACCAGCTTCTTGCCGGCGATATAGGGCTGCACGCCCGCCACCACATTCATCATGGCCGGCGTCTCGCCCGACATCAGGCTGGTTGAGCCGCCGGCGCCGTTGAACGGCACATGCTGCAGCTTGATGCCGGCGCGCTCGGCCACCAGCTCCATGGCCAGGTGCGTGGAGTTGCCGATGCCGCCGGAGGCGTAGCTGATGCCGCCCGGCCGCGCCTTGGCGAGCCGCACGAATTCGGCAAAGCTGGTGGCGTGCATCGCCGGCGCGACCACTAGCACGAACGGCGAGTTGGCCAGCATCGCCACGCCGGTCAGGTCGCGTTGCGGCACATAGGGCAACGTGGGATACAGGAAGGGATTGAAGGCCAGGTTGGACACGCCCGCGAAGAACAGGGTGTAGCCATCGGCCGGCTGCTGCAGCACATAGTTGATGGCCAGCACGCCGTTGGCGCCGGGCTTGTTTTCCACAACAACGCTGCGTCCCCAGCGCTTGCCCAGCGTTTCGGCCAGCGCGCGCGCGAGCACGTCGTTGCCCGTACCGCCGGCCTGCGGCACGACCAGCCTGACCGGGCGCTGCGGCCAGTCCTGCGCCCAGCCGGCCGCGCCACATGCCATGCCCGCCACGGCGAGCGCGGCGCTTAGTATCAGTGTGCGTCTGTTCACTTCGATCTCCTCTCGCATCCCTTGAGCGGCACCCTCGCATCGAGGTGCATGCGGTTTACTGTACCATGTGGTACATGAGGAGGGAAAAAAATTTTCGGGACTGCGGCGCCGACGCCGGCGCCGCATACGGATCAGGCTTCGGGTGCGGATTTCGCGCCCGGGGCCCCAGGCGCATTCAGCATGCGCGCGAAGTACTTCAGCGCGGCAGTGGTGCCCTTGCGATCGCCCGTGGTGACGAGATCCAGCAACAGGCCGCGCACGGTGGCGACCTCGATGCGAGCCCGCAGCTTCGCCTCGCTCGTGCTCAATCCAAGCTGCTTGTGAAAGCGCTCGGTCAGCGCGCCGGTCCAGCTGCCGATCACATCGTCGAGGAACACCTGGAAGCGTTCGCGATCGCGAATGGCGCGGCCGTAAATCTCGAACAGCAACTGGATGATGGGCAGGTAGTTGTCCGCCGAGTAGCGCGCCCAGGCTACCTCCAGCGCCCGTGCGGGATCGGACTCGCTGGCGGCCAGGCTGGCGCGCGCATCCAGCTCGGCATGGCGGATGCGGCGCAGCACCGCCTCCCAGAACTGGTCCGCCGAGCCGAAGTAATAGATCAGCATGCGGTGGCTGGTGCCGAGCGCCTCGGCGATATGGCGCAGCGACAAGTCGCCGATGCCGTGCTCCAGCACGTGGTTGACGGCGCCGTCGAGCAGCTGGATGGCCTGGTCGCTGGCAGCGCGGCCTTGCGCGAGTGTTTCGAGCCTATCGAGCGTCTCGGTGGCAGCGGCGGGATTCTTGCGGGGCGGCATGGACTGGGGAAAGCGTTCGGTTGGGCACAGGGGCGAAGACAGCGAGTGTAAGCCAGCCCGGCTCGCAGCGCATTCGCCCGTTGCATCCCTAACCTGCGCCCAGCAGGAAGGGCAGCGTCTCGTCCAGCAGCAGCGCCGGCACTTCCTCGGCCATGTAGTGCCCGCACGGCAGGCTCTTGCCGCTCACGTTGCGCGCCACCTTGCGCCACTCTTCCAGCGGCGCGAAGCAGCGGCCTACCGCGCCCTGCTCGCCCCACAGCGCCAGCATCTCGCACTCGACCTTGCGCCCGGCGGCGAGGTCGGCACGATCGTGTTCGAGATCGATCGACGCGCTGGCTCGATAGTCCTCGCACAGCCCGTGCGCCGCGCCCGGCAGGCTAAGGCAACGCAGGTACTCCGCCATGGCCGCCTCGGTAAACGGCGCCAGGCCGGCGCTGCGGCTGCCCATGGTGCTGCGCAGGTAGAGCGCCGGATCGGCCTCGATCAGCGTCTCGGGAAACGGCGCGGGCCGGATCAGGAAGAACCAGTGGTAGTAGGCCAGCGCGAACTGCAGGCTGGTCTGCTCGTACATCGCCAGCGTGGGCGCAATATCCAGCGTGACCAGCCGCTGCACGGCATCCGGATGATCCACCGCCATGCGGTGCGCCACGCGCCCGCCGCGGTCATGCGCCATCACCAGGAAGCGCTCGAAGCCCAGCGCGCGCATCGCCGTGACCTGGTCCTGCGCCATGCTGCGCTTGCTGTAGTTGGCGTGGTCCGGCAGCCCGGCCGGCTTGCCGCTATCGCCGTAGCCGCGCAGGTCGGTGGCGACCACCGTGAAATGCCTTGCCAGCGTGGCGGCCACCTTATGCCAGATCACATGCGTTTGCGGATGGCCATGCAGGAGCAGCAAGGCCGGGCCCCGGCCACCGACGACAGCGTGGATCTCGACGTCGCCACATGGAATGCGATGCTGCGTGAATCCTTCGAACACGTTCCGTCCTCCTTCAGGCGGACAGCCGCGCCATGGTCTTGGCGGCGACGTCCTGCAGCCAGGGCTGCGACTGGTGATGGCGCCGCGCGAACGCGGCGATTTGCGACGACTGTGCCAGCGTTGCGCCGATCATGTCCAGTCCCTGGCGAAACATGGTGCGGTGGCGCTCGGCCAGCGTGAAGGCAAAGCGCAGCGCGCCGGCGCTCACCGACATCGCCGCGAGGTCGATCTCGATCCGCGCAGGCGCGCCGCCCGACACCGCGGCCATCAGCGCATCCACTTCTGCCTGCGGCAACATCACCAGCAGCAGCCGGTTGTTGATCGCGTTCGAGTAGAAGATCTCGCCAAAGCTGGGCGCGATCACCGCGCGAATGCCGTATTGCTGCAGCCCCCAGACGGCGTGCTCGCGGCTCGATCCGCAGCCAAAGTTCGGGCCGGCCACCAGCACGCCCGCGCCCAGGTACCGCGCCTGGTTGAGCGCGAACTCCGGGCGCGGCACGCCTTGCGCGTCGAAGCGCATATCGTAGAACAGGCCACGGTCCAGCCCGGCCTTGTCGATGATGCGCAGGAACTGCTTGGGCATGATCTGGTCGGTGTCGAGGTTCCCGATGGGCAGCGGCGCGCCAAGCGCGGCGATCAGGTCGGAATCGTAGTCAGGCATGGCATCAGGCATTGGTTTGCTCCAGGCGGCGCACATCGGTGATGCAGCCGGTCAGCGCCGCCGCGGCGGCCATGGCGGGACTCATCAGGTGGGTGCGCCCGGCGCGCCCCTGGCGTCCCTCGAAATTGCGATTGGTGGTGGAGGCGCAGCGCTCGCCGGGCGCGAGTACGTCGTCGTTCATTGCCAGGCACATCGAGCAGCCCGGCTTGCGCCATTCGAAGCCGGCGTCCAGCAGCACCTGCGCAATGCCTTCGTCCTCGGCCTGCTGGCGCACCGCGCCGGAGCCCGGCACCACCATCGCGCGCACGCCTTCGGCCACCTTGCGCCCGCGCACGATGGCGGCCACAGCGCGCAGGTCTTCGATGCGCCCATTGGTGCAGGAACCGATGAACACGCGCTGCACCGGCAGGCCTTCGAGCGTGGCCCCCGCCTGCAGGCCGATATAGTCCAGCGCCTTGGCGGCAGCGCTGCGCGCCGTGTCGTCGATGGCATCCTCCACCGGCGGCACGCACGCGTCGATGGGGATCGCCTGGTCGGGGCTGGTGCCCCAGCTCACATACGGCGCCACGCTGCTGGCGTCGAACACCAGTTCGCTGTCGAACCTGGCATCCGCATCGGAATGCAGCGCCCGCCAGCAGGCCAGCGCGCGCTCGCGCAGCGTGGCATCGATATCGGCGGCGCGGGCCAGCACGTATTCGATGGCCGCCGCATCCGGCGCGATCAGCGCGCCACGCGCGCCGGCTTCCACCGTCATGTTGCACAAGGTCATGCGCGCCTCGATCGACAGCGCGGCAATGGCGCTGCCGGCGAACTCCACCACATAGCCGCGCGCGCCCTGCGCGCTGATGCGGCTGATGATATGCAGGATCAGGTCCTTTGCGGTGGCGCCACGCGGCAGCACACCGTCCACGCGGATGCGCATGTCCTTCGCCACGCGGTACACCAGCGTCTGCGTGGCCAGCACGTGCTCCACCTCGGATGTGCCGATGCCAAAGCCAAGCGCGCCCAGCGCGCCGTAGGTGGTGGTGTGGCTGTCGCCGCACAGCACCACCATGCCCGGCCGGATCATGCCGTGCTCGGGCGCGATCACGTGCTCGATGCCCTGCAGCGCGTCATCGGTATCGAACAGCGCGATGCCGTGCTGGTCGCAGTTGCGCTTGAGGTTGCGCGCCTGCAGCGCCGAGGCGGGATCCTGGATGCGGCGCGGGCTTTCGGCGTGGGTGGGGATGATGTGGTCCACCACCGCCACCTGCTGGCCCGGCGACGGCACGCCCCGGCCCTGCGCGGCCAGCCCGGCAAAAGCCTGCGGACTGGTGTATTCGTTCATCAGGTGCAGATCCGCGTAGAGCAGCACGTGGTCGGCATCGAGCGCGGCCACGGTGTGCGAATCCACCAGCTTGCGATAGTAGGTAAGGCCTGACATGGGACAGCCTGCTTGATATGCGTTGAAAAAATGCGCGGCAGAAAGCACCGCGCCTACTCCGGCGTGATGCCGGCCTGCTTGATCTGCGCGGCCCAGCGCTTGATTTCCTTGTGCAGCATGGTGTCGGCCTGGGACGGGCTCATGGTCAGCGGCTCGAAGCCTTCCTTGAGCAGGCGCGCTTTGATCTCCGGCGCGGCCAGTGCCTGGTTCAGCGTCTGGTTGAGCTTGGCGATCACCTCCTTGGGCGTGCCGGCCGGCGCGCTGACGATGAACCAGGTCTCGAAGGTGTAGTTGGGCAGGCCCGCCTCGGCAATGGTGGGCACATCGGGCAGCAGCGCAGAGCGCTTGGGCCCGGTCACCGCCAGTGCGCGCAGCTTGCCCGCCTGCACCTGCGGCAGCGCGGCGGAGAGCACCGGGAAGCTGAGCTGCACCTGGCCGGCGATGGTATCGACCATGGCCGGGCCGCCGCCCTTGTACGGCACGTGCAGGATGGCCGTGCCGGACTCGGACTTGAACAGCTCCGCCGCCATGTGGAAGGTACTGCCGGTGCCCGCCGAGCCAAAACTCAGCTGCCCGGGGCGGCTCTTGGCCAGCGCAATCAGTTCCTTCACATTCTTGGCCGGCAGGCCGTTGGTCACCACCAGCACATGCTGCGAGGTGCCCATGGTGCCAACCGACGTCAGGTCGCGCTCGGTGTCGAACGGCAGCCTGGCGAAGAGCGAAGGATTCACCGCCAGCGCCACGTTGTTGATGGCCAGCGTATAGCCATCGGGCCTGGCCTTGGCGGTCTGGTCCATGCCGATATTGCCCGAGGCGCCGGCACGGTTGTCCGCCACCACGGTCTGGCCGAGTTGCCGGCCCCACGCTTCGGTGACAAGCCGCGCGGCGATGTCGACGCTGCCGCCCGGAGCGAACGGCACGATCAGGCGAATCGGGCGCGCGGGAAACGTCTCGGCCGAGGCCACCGCCGGCGCGAGCGCAACTGACAAGGCGACAGCACTCATGGCGAGCGGCATCCGGCCGATCCGGCCGATCCGGCAGATCCGGCGGGCGATGGCGATAAAGCGGTTCATGTGGGGTCTCCTGGGTGGCAGGCTGGCTGCCAGGGAACGCCCCCGACGCCGCCGCGCTTATTGAGATTGGAGATGCCAGTTTAACCATTGAACCCACCGCTATAATTTCATCCAAAGACTTTCATTCAGTCTTCCAATTCACCAATCAGGCCTCGGACCGCATCGTGGATAACTTCTCCGACCTCGCCTTCTTCGTCACCCTGGTCAAGCGCGGCAGCCTGGCCGGCGCGGCCCAGCAGTTCGGCATCACACCGTCGGCCGCCAGCAAGCGGCTGACGGCGCTTGAGGCGCGGCTCGGCGTGCGCCTGCTCAACCGCACCACGCGCCGGCTGAGCGTCACGCAGGAGGGCGAGGCCTACCTGGCGCAGGGCGCGCGCATCCTGGCCGAGCTGGAGGAACTGGAGCAAGGGCTTGGCGGCAGCCGGGTGGCGCCGCGCGGGCTGCTGCGGGTCAACGCCACGCTGGGCTTCGGCCGGCGCCACGTGGCGCCGGCGGTGGGCGCCTTCCTGCTGGCCTGCCCGGAGGTGGAGGTGCAGCTGGAACTCACGGACCGGCCGCTGAACCTGGCCGAGGCGGGCTTCGATGTCGGCATTCGCGTGGGCGATTTACCCGATGCGCGCCTCACCGCCCGGCCCATCGCGCACAACCGCCGCCTGCTATGCGCCGCGCCGCGCTACCTGGCCAGCCACGGCGAACCGGCGTCGCCGCGCGAGCTGCAGCAGCACCGCTGCATCGTGATCCGGGAGAGCGACGCCACCTACGGCACCTGGCACCTGCGCTCGGCCAGCCGCCACGAAGCCGTAAAGGTGCGCGGGCCGGCCAGCACCAACGATGGCGAAGTGGCCCTCGGCTGGGCCTTGCAGGGCCACGGCATATTGATGCGCTCGGAATGGGAGGTGGCGCCGATGCTCCGCTCGGGGCGGCTGCGCCAGGTGCTGACCGACTGGGAAACGCCGCCAGCCGATGTGTTCGCCGTCTTCCTCACGCGCGACCACCTCACGGCCAAGGTGCGCGCGTTCGTGGACTTTTTGGCGGAGCACTTCGCGGCCCACCGGATGGCGGGCGCGCCCTATAGTGGCTGGTAGCCCGCTCAGGCCATGCCGCGCGCGAACACCAGCGCCAGCCCGGCGCCTCCGCAAGCGAGGATGACCGGGATCACGCCGGCCTTGAAGCGGAACAACGCCACCGCCGCGGCCAGTCCGATCAGCGCGCACGGCCACTCGAAGCGCCCTTGCAGCCCGGCGGGCCACAGCACGTGATAGGCAAAGAACACCGCCAGGTTGACGATCACGCCAACCACCGCCGCCGTGATGGCAGTCAGCGGCGCGGTGAACTTCAGGTTGCCGTGCGTGCTCTCCACGAACGGCCCGCCCAGCAGGATGAACAGGAACGACGGCAGGAAGGTGAAGAACGTCACCACCGTCGCCGCCGCCACGGCCGACGCCACCACCGCATCGGCACCGAACACCGCCTGCGTCCAGCCGCCGACGAAGCCAACGAAGGCCACCACCATGATGAGCGGGCCAGGCGTGGTTTCGCCCAGCGCCAGGCCGTCGATCATCTGCGGCGCGCTAAGCCAGTGGTAGTGCGCCACCGCGCCCTGGTTGACGTAGGGCAGCACCGCATAGGCACCGCCAAAGGTCATCAGCGCGGCCTTGGTGAAGAACCAGCCCATTTGCGTGAGCGTGCCCTGCCAGCCGTAGCGCCAGGCCAGCGCGCCCAGCGCCAGCCCCCAGATCGCGAGGAACACCGCCAGCACCAGCCCGAAGCGCTTCCAGGTAAACATCGCATGCAGCGGCGTGGGCGTGTGGTCGTCCAGCAGCGCGGGACCAAGACCGGTCTTGCCCGCGCCATGGCCGCCCCCGCTGGCAAAGCGCGCCGGCGCGAACCGGCCGCCCGCGTAGCCGATCAAGGCCGCGACCAGCACGATGACCGGGAACGGCAATTCCAGCGCGAAGATGGCGACGAACGAAGCCGCCGCGATCGCCCACAGCCAGCTGTTCTTCAGCGCCCGCGAGCCGATGCGCCACGCCGCCGACATCACGATGGCCGTTACCGCCGGCTTGATGCCATACAGCACCCCCGCCACCGCCGGCACCTCGCCAAAGCGCATGTAGATCCACGACAGCAGCATCAGGATCAGCAACGAGGGCAGCACGAACAGCCCGCCCGCGATCACCCCGCCCCAGGTCCGGTGCATCAGCCAGCCGATATACGTTGCCAGCTGCTGCGCCTCTGGCCCGGGCAGCACCATGCAGTAATTAAGCGCGTGCAGGAAACGGCTCTCGGAGATCCATCGTCGCCGTTCGACCAGGTCCTCGTGCATGATGGCGATCTGCCCGGCCGGGCCGCCAAAGCTGATGAAGCCCAGCTTGAGCCAGTACCAGAATGCCTGGCGCAAGGTGATGGCGGCCGGGGCGGCGGTGTCTGGCGTGGTGGTCGTAGCTTGCATGGGAGCCGATGTGGGAATGGTGTCCAGCGACGGGCTGGGCGCCTAAGATAGCAGAGACTTGTGTCAGCATGCTGCCAATCACCCACGCGGCCGCATGGAGGATACGGCCCGCGATCATGACGGCGCGGCCAGGGCGCACCACCGCCACGCCTGATCACACCTGCTCACACCGGAAGCTCTGACCTAGCCCAGAGCGCGCTGCGCGGCCGCAACGGCAGCTGTGCGGGTTTCCACGCCGAGCTTCTCGTAGATGTGCTCGAGATGCTTGTTGACCGTGCGCGGACTCATGCCCAGGATCTCGGCCACGTCGCGGTTGGTCTTGCCGCGCGCCACCCACACCATCACCTCCGCCTCGCGTGGAGTCAACTCGCTTGGCGCCGCCGATTCGCTCGTTGCCGCCTGCGCGGCCAGTTCCACCACCATCACGCCTGCCGTCACGGCGGTCAGCCTGCGCAGGCGCAGTCCGCCCAGCGGCAGGCCCTGCATGCTTGCGTTTTCCTGCAATGCCCACAGCGTAGCCACCAGCTGCGCTGGCAACATCTCGCCCGGCAGCCCCTGCGCCCAGCCCTGTGTCTGCAGCAGGGCTGCCGCGCTAGCGTTCATCCACATCAGCTGCCCGCCCGCATCCGCCGCCAGCATCGCGACCGTGCTGCTCAGCACCGCCGCGCGCGCACTGCGCGCCAGCCGCGCCTTGGCCGCGTGCGAGCGCACCCGCGCCACCACTTCGGCAATCGCCACCGGCTTGGTCACGTAGTCGCACGCGCCCACCTCGAAACCGCGCACGATGTGACCGGTCTCGCCCAGCCCCGTCATGAAGATCACCGGCAGATCGGCGTGACGGTCCATCAGCGCCGCGCAGGTGGCAAAGCCATCCATGCCCGGCATGTCCACGTCGAGCAGCACCGCGTCCGGCTCGAAGAACGCCAGCGCGTCGAGCGCGGCGTTGCCGCTGTGGGCGGCGTGCACCGCCATGGCTTCGCCGCCGAGGGCGCGGGTGAGCAAGCCGCGCGCGTCGGCGTTGTCGTCCACCACCAGCACGCGGGTCTGCAGCTCAGGAACGGGAATCATGGAGCGCCTCGCCAAGTGAATGTGTCAGTGCAGCGCCGTCGATGCGTGCCAGCGCGAGCATGCGCGCCGCCCATGCGGCGGCTGCGTCCGTGCCTTCGGCCAGCTCGGACAGCTGCGCCTCCAGCGCGCGCTGGCGGCCGGTGGCCCCGAGCAGCAGCAACTCGCGCAGGAGCTCCGAGGATGGCAATGCAGCCGCCGCGCTCTCGCGCAGCGCCACGCTGGCCAGCGCGCGCCGCACCACCTCGATCAGTTCGGGCTCGCGCACCGGTTTGCTGACAAAGGCAAAATAGCCGTGCGTGGCGCGCGCCTCCTCGGTGTTCTCGTGCGCGTTGGCCGAGACGATCACCACCAGCGGGGCACGCGGCAGCGCGCGCAGCAGGCGGCACAGGTCCCAGCCGGATGCATCGGGCAGGTTCAGGTCCAGCAGCACCAGTTGCGGGTCCAGGCGCTGCACCGCGGGCAGCACCGCCGCGCCCTCGCCCACCGCATCGACCACGAGCCCCAGCGGCGCCAGGAAACCGAGCAGCACCGCGCGATGCGCCGCGCGATCGTCCACCACCAGCACGCGCGCATCGGCCGGCAACCGCGTGCCCACCGCCGCGGGCCTGCGCGCCACCGGCGCCGTCACCGTCGGCAGGTAGAGCCGCGCCGTGAACTCGCTGCCGGCGCCGGGCGCGCTGCGCACGCGGATCTCGCCGCCCATCAGGTCGGCCAGCAGCCGCACGATGGCCAGGCCCAGCCCGATGCCATCGCGGTCGTCGTGGCCGCCGGCGCGCTCGAAGGGATCGAAGATGCGCTCCTGGTCCGCGGCGTCGATGCCGGGGCCGGTGTCGCTTACCACGATGGTGGCCATCTCGCGCTGGTGCCGCACGGCCAGCGTGACGGCACCCTGCTCGGTGAACTTGATGGCGTTGCTGACCAGGTTGATGACGATCTGGCGCAGCCGCTTCGGATCCCCGTGCACGTGCGTGGGCAGCACGCCTTCAACGCGGTAGTGAAAAGCCAGCCCGCGCGCCGCAGCGAGCGGCCGGAACATCCGCACCAGTTCGCCGAACAAGTCCTCCAGCGCCACCGCCTCCTGCGCCAGGCGCAGCTTGCCAGCCTCGATGCGAGACAGCTCCAGCAAGCCATCGACCAAGCTGGAAAGATGCTCTCCCGCACGCCCGATGGTGCGCACGTCCTCGCGCAACGCGGGCGGCAGCGGCCCCGCGCGCAACAGCAGTTGCGAGTAGCCGAGGATGGAGTTCAGCCCGGCGCGCATCTCGTGGCTCATGCCGGTGATAAAGCGGCTCTTGGCCAGGTTGGCTTTCTCCGCGACCTCCTTGGCACCTTGCAGCAGCGCGTCGGTGTGGCGGTGCGCATCGATTTCCTTTTGCAGCAGCATGTTCTGCCGCTCCGACTCCTCCTGCGCCACGCCCCGGCTCTCGTTGGCCAGCACCAGCCACCACGCGGCCACCGCCGCGAACAGCAGCAGCCCGGCGAAGATCTTGATGAACAGCCCCGTGCGTGGCAACGCCGCCAGCGCGCCCGACAACTGCTCCTGCGTGTACAGCAGCCACAGGAAGGTGCCGAACACAAACACCATGCCGGCCAGCACCAGGCAGAACTGGCCGATGCGGCGCGCCATCACCGGCGGCGTGCCGACCGGCAGCACCCGCGTGAGCGCGGTGACGATCTGCTCCTGCGCGCTGGCGCCGGGCTTGCAGCGGTCCCCGCACCGCGCGTCCAGCGTGCAGCACAGCGAGCAGATCGGCCCGCGATACGCCGGGCAGGCAGCCACGTCTTCCACCTCGAACGGATTGCGGCAGATGGTGCAGCGGACCACCTTGTGGCGCGGGCCAAAATCCACTGGTGTGCGCGCGATGAAATAGCGGCTTTGCGTGGCGAACGCGATCAGCGGCGGGATGACGATGGCCAGCACCAGCGCCACCCCGATCGACGCCGGGCGCAACGTCTCGCCGAACGCACCCAGGTGGACCAGCATCGATCCTGCCGAGGCCATCATCATGGCGCCGAAGCCAGCCGGGTTGATATCGAACAGGTAGGCGCGGCGAAACTCAATGGTGCGCGGCGACAGCCCGAGCGGCTTGCTGATGAGGAGATCCCCGACGATGGCGCCGACCCACGCCACCGCCAGGTGCGCGTAGAGCGCCAGCACCTGCTCCAGCGCCTCAAACACGCCCATGGCCATCAGCATCACGGCAATCAGTACATTGAACGCCAGCCACACCACGCGGCCGGGATGGCTGTGCGTGAGCCGCGCGAACACGTTCGACCACGCCAGCGATCCGGCATACGCATTGGTGATGTTGATCTTGGTCTGCGACAGCAGCACGAACAGCCCGGTCAGCACCACCGCCACCCAGCCCGGCCACGCTCGCCCAAGCGCGCGCGAGAAACCGGCCAGGTACATCTGCGTGGGCTCCAGCGCGTGCGAGATCGGCACCTCGGCCTGCAACGCCACAAAGGCGAGAAATGCCCCGCCCGCCATCTTGGCCGCGCCCAGCACGATCCAGCCCGGGCCGGCGGCAATCAACGCGCTCCACCAGCGCCAGCGGTTGCTCGGCGTGAGTTCCGGCATGAAGCGCAGGAAATCCACCTGCTCGCCAATCTGCGCGATCAGCGCGGCGGTGACCGTGGCGGCGGCGCCGAAGGCATGCCACGAGAAGCCATCGCCTTCGGCCAGGCGTCCGTTGAAGGAAAGGAAATCCGTGTAGAGCCCCGGCTCGCGCCACCAGATCACCGCGTAGGGCAGCGCCAGCAGCAACAGCCATGCCGGCTGGGTCCACAACTGGATGCGCGAGATCAGCGTGACGCCGTGCGTGACCAGCGGGATCACCACCATCGCCGACAGCAGGTAGCCCAGCGCGCGCGGCAGCCCGAACAGCAGCTCGAAGGCCTGCGCCATGATGGCCGCCTCCAGCGCAAAGAAGATAAAGGTGAAGCTGGCGTAGATCAGCGACGTGATGGTGGAGCCGAGATAGCCAAAACCCGCGCCGCGCGCCAGCAGGTCCATGTCAACGCCGTTGCGGGCCGCGTAATAAGAGATCGGCAGCCCGGTCAGGAAGATCACCAGGCTCACCACGCCGATGGCCCACATCGCATTGGTAAAGCCGTAGCTCAGCGTGATGGCCGCACCGATCGCCTCCAGCGCCAGGAAGGCCACTGCACCAAAAGCGGTATTGGCCACGCGAAATGCGCTCCACTTGCGGAACGTCCTTGGTGCAAAACGCAGCGCGTAGTCCTCCAGCGTCTCGTCGGCGACCCAGCGGTTGTAGTCGCGCCGGATCTTGCTGATGCGCTGTACGGGCTGGCTGGCGGCTGGCATGGGGGCGGTGACTCCGGAGGGTGCGCGCGTGGGCGTGTCGGCAGATGCAAGAGCTGTGCCGAGCACCGTGGTGAAGGGCACCAATCGTAACGCCCGTCACTCGCCCGGGGGGCGCATGCACGTACGTTGAATGACGTATGGAAGCTAGCGCTGCGCTGCACCATGATCCAGCCGCAGGGTCATTCACAGCCACCGCTAACCGGCCAACGCCGTCTTACCTCACCACGCCTCCAAGGAGCGTCGATCATGCGTGACAAAGAAACGAACGGGTCCCTTTCTTCCCAAGATGCCGATACCCGTACCGATGCCGCCGGCGCGGTCTCGCGGCAGCGCCGGCGCATGATGCAGGGCCTGGCCGCGCTGCCGGCCCTGTCGCTCGCCGGCGTGGCCGGCCTCAGCGGCTCGGCACGCGCGGCGGTGCCGACCGCCGTTGCCAACACCACCAGGCTGGCCGTCACCGACACCGAGGTCACCGTGGGCCAGCTGCACTCGGCCACCGGCACCATGGCGATTTCCGAGACCGGCTCGATCCAGGCCGAGCAACTGGCCATCGACCAGATCAACGCGGCGGGTGGCATCCTCGGCCGCAAGATCAAGGTCATCAAGGAAGACGGCGCCTCCGACTGGCCCACCTTCGCCGAGAAATCCAAGAAGCTGCTGGTCAACGACCGCGTGGCGGCCGTGTTCGGCTGCTGGACCTCCGCCTCGCGCAAAGCCGTGCTGCCGATCTTCGAAAAGGAGAACGGCCTGCTCTACTACCCGACGTTCTACGAAGGGCTGGAGCAATCGAAAAACGTCATCTACACCGGCCAGGAAGCCACGCAGCAGATCATCTGGGGCCTGGACTGGGCGGCAAAGCAGAAGAACGCCAAGAGCTTCTTCCTGATCGGCTCCGACTACATCTGGCCTCGCACCTCCAACAAGATCGCGCGCAAGCACATCGAGAACTTCCAGAAGCTCAAGGTGGTGGGCGAGGAGTACTACCCACTCGGCCACACCAACTTCAACTCGCTGATCAACAAGATCAAGATCGCCAAGCCGGACTGCATCTACGCCATCGTGGTGGGGGGCTCCAACGTGGCCTTCTACAAACAGCTCAAGGCCGCGGGCATCACCGCCGACAAGCAGTTCCTGCTGACCATCTCTGTGACCGAGGATGAAGTGCTGGGCATCGGCGGCGAGAACATCGCCGGCTTCTATGCGGCCATGAAGTACTTCCAGTCGCTCGACAACGCCAACAACAAGTCCTTCGTCGATGCGTTCAAGACCAGGTACGGCGCCAAGTCCGTGATCGGCGACGTGACGCAGGCCGCTTACCTCGGCCCCTGGTTGTGGAAGGCCGCGGTGGAGAAGGCCGGCTCCTTCGACATCGACAAGGTGGTTGCCGCTTCCCCCGGCATCGAGCTGAAGACCGCGCCGGAAGGCTATGTGAAGGTCGACCCCAACCACCACCTGTGGAGCAAGACGCGCGTGGGCCTGGCGCAGCTGGACGGGCAGTTCAAGGTGGTGGCGGAATCGCCTTCGCTGATCCCGCCCAATCCGTTCCCGAAGGGCTACCAGTAAGCGGATTGGTCCACGTTGATTTACTCCCTCTCCCCCTTGAGGGGAGAAGGAGTAAAAGCCGTCGTCATGGCAGACGGCTTTGGCGCATCTTGCCGGCTTCGTTTTGCACAGCTGGCGAACTTATCTTCTACCGATGGCGGAGCGCACGATGAACCTATCCGACATGCTGAATATCGGCCTCATGCAGGGCTTTGCCGGCCTGAGCCTGTTCTCGGTGCTGCTGCTGATGGCGCTGGGCCTGGCCATCATCTTCGGCCAGATGGGCGTAATCAACATGGCCCACGGCGAGTTCATGACGATCGGCGCCTACACCATCTTCCTGGCTTCCACGCTGACCGAGCGCCTTGCGCCGTCGTGGATGCCTTACTACTTTCCGCTGGCGATCGGCGCGGCGTTCGCCCTTGCGTTCTGCGCGGGCTGGCTGGCCGAATGGGCGCTGATCCGTCACCTCTATCGCCGCCCGCTCGATACCCTTCTCGCAACCTGGGGCCTGTCACTCGGCATGCAGCAGATCTTCCGCTCCACCTTCGGCCCCAAGGAGGTCAGCCCCACCCTGCCCGAATGGCTGATGGGTTCGTGGGCGCCGGCGCAGGGGCTGGATATTCCCATCAACGGCATGTTCGTGATGGCGCTGACGCTGTTCGTCACCGGCATGGTGTGGCTGGCGCTGTACCGCTCGCGCTGGGGCCTGCGGGTGCGCGCCACCACGCTCAACCGCGCCATGGCCAACGCGGCCGGCATCAACACGCGGCGCACCGACCGCCTCACCTTTGCCATCGGCTGCGGCATCGCCGGCGTGGCGGGCGCGGCATTTACCACCATCGGCTCCACCGGGCCCACCAGCGGCTCGCTCTACATCGTCGACTCCTTCCTGGTGGTCACATTCGGCGGCGCGGCGAGCCTGCTCGGCACGGTGGCGTCGGCCTTCGGCATTGCCCAGGCGCAATCGATCAGCGAGTTCTTCCTCACCGGCTCGATGGCGCGCGTGCTGACGCTGCTGCTGATCGTGACGATCCTGATGATCCGCCCGCAAGGCCTGTTTGCGCCGGCGGTGCGGCGTTGACAACACCCCTCAACAAGACGTTAAGCACTGCACAGGAGCTTGTGATGTCACCCTCCTCTTCCGCCGCGCCTGCGGCACGCCGATTTCTGCGCGGCGAACTCGCCGGCCACCTGGTGCTGGCCGTAGTGCTGCTGGTGATCATGCCGCTGGCGCTCGACGTGTTCCGCCTCAACCTCGTCGGCAAGTACCTGAGCTACGCCTTCGTCGCCATAGGCCTGGTCATGCTGTGGGGCTACGGCGGCGTGCTGAGCCTTGGCCAGGGCGTGTTCTTCGGCCTGGGCGGCTACGCCATGGCGATGTTCCTTAAGCTCGAAGCGTCCGACGTGAAGAGCACCGCGATCCAGTCCACGCCCGGCATTCCTGACTTCATGGACTGGAACCAGATCACCGCGCTGCCTTGGTGGTGGGAGCCGTTCCGCCACCTGCCCCTCGCGCTGGCCGGCGTGATCGCGGTGCCGGTGGCGCTCGCCTTCATCGTCAGCTTTGCCATGTTCCGGCGGCGCGTGGGCGGGGTGTATTTCGCCATCATCACGCAGGCGGTGGCGCTGATCCTCTCGGTGCTGATCATCGGCCAGCAAGGCTTTACCGGCGGCGTGAACGGCATCACCGATCTCAAGACCATGCTGGGCTGGGACATCCGCAGCGACAGCGCCAAGGTGATCCTGTACTTCGCCAACGTGGTGCTGCTGTTCGGCGCCATCGCCCTGTGCCGCTGGATCCAGCGCAGCAAGCTCGGCGTGCTGCTGCTGGCGATGCGCGACAAGGAAGACCGCGTGCGCTTCTCCGGCTATGACGTGGCGATGTTCAAGGTCTTCGTGTTCTGCCTGGCGGCGGCGCTGTCCGCGGTGGGCGGCGCGCTGTTCACGCTGCAGGTGGGCTTCATGTCGCCGTCGTTCGTCGGCATCGTGCCCTCCATCGAGATGGTGATCTACGCGGCGGTGGGCGGGCGCATGAGCCTGGTGGGCGCGGTGTGGGGCACGCTGCTGGTCAACTTTGGCAAGACGTATTTTTCCGAGAGCTTCCCCGACCTGTGGCTGTTCCTGATGGCGGCGCTGTTTATTGGCGTGGTGGTGGCCTTCCCCGACGGGCTGGCCGGGCTCTATAGCAAATACATGTCGCGGCGCAAAGCCGTCGCAAGCCCGTCGCAGCCGGCCAATTCTGCCAATTCGGCCGAGCCGGCCACGGCGACGCCGCCCGCCGAAGACATCCCCGGCCGTACCGCTTGAAGCCATCCGTCCGAAGCGAGGAAGACACCATGAGCAATACCGATTTCATGCTGGCGGTGGAGGACCTGACCGTGTCCTTCGATGGCTTTCGCGCCATCGACAAGCTAACGCTCTATGTGGATCGAGACGAACTGCGCGTGATCATCGGCCCCAACGGCGCCGGCAAGACCACGCTGCTCGACCTGGTCTGCGGCAAGACCCGCGCCACCGGCGGCAGCATCAAATTCCGCAACCGCGAGATGACCGGCCTGCCCGAATACCAGATCGTGCGCGCCGGAGTGGGCCGCAAGTTCCAGACACCCTCCATCTACGAGAACTTGAGCGTGTTCCAGAACCTGGCCGTGTCGTTCCCCCGCAGCCGTGGTGTGTTCGGCGCGCTGAGCTTCCGCACCACGCCCGAGGTGCGCCAGCGCGTGGCCGACGTAGCCGCCGAGATCGGCCTGGCCGATGCGCTGGAGCGCGAAGCCGCGCAACTCTCGCACGGACAGAAGCAGTGGCTGGAGATCGGCATGCTGTTGATGCAGGAGCCGCAACTGCTGATGCTGGACGAGCCCATTGCCGGCATGAGCGTGCGCGAGCGCGAGCAGACCGCCGAGTTGCTCAAGCGCATCAGCCGAGGCCGCGCGGTGATCGTGATCGAGCACGACATGGACTTCGTCAAGCGCATTGCCGACAAGGTCACCGTAATGCACCAGGGCAAGATCCTCGCCGAAGGCTCGATGGAGCAGGTGCAGAACGATCCGCGCGTGATCGACGTTTATCTTGGCCACTGATCTGACACCAAACCCTAGGAGAGCAGCATGCTCACAGTCGACAACGTGGTCGTGAACTACGGCCAAAGCGAAGCGCTGCACGGGGTGTCTTTCGCCGCCGCGCAGGGCGAGACGATCGCCATCGTGGGTCGCAACGGCATGGGCAAGACCACGCTCTTCAAGGCCATGATCGGCATGCTGCCCGTGCGCTCCGGCCAAGTCTGCGTGGATGGCCGCGACGTGGCGCAGGACGAAAGCTACCGTCGCGTGCGCGCGGGCCTGGCCTACGTGCCGCAAGGCCGCATGATCTTCTCGCACCTCACGGTGGAAGAGAACATCCTCACCGGCATGGAGCAAGGCAGGAGCCGCCGTATCCCCGAGGATATCTTCGCCATGTTCCCGGTGCTGTTCGACATGCGCCGGCGCAAGGGCGGCAACCTCTCCGGCGGGCAACAGCAGCAACTGGCGATTGCGCGCGCGCTGGTGGCCAACCCCAAGGTGCTGCTGCTGGACGAGCCTACCGAAGGCATCCAGCCATCGATCATCAAGGACATCGCGCGTGCGCTCAACGAGATCCGCCGCACGCGCGACATCACCATCGTCTTCTCCGAGCAGGTGCTCAGCTTTGCGCTCGACGTGGCGGACCGCTTGCTGGTGATCGAAGGGGGCCGCTTCGTGCACGAGACGCACCGCGACGGCACCGATGTCGAGCGCATCCGGCAACTGCTGTCGGTCTAGGCAGCGGCGTTTTTCTGCGATTGCTTCACCTTCCTCACCTTCTTCACCTTCTTCACACCCAACACCCATCAGGAGGCATGTCATGACGGACACACTGATCAAGGTCGATCTGGCCGAATCCCCGTACGAGAATCCCAACGTCCACAATCGCTGGCACCCGGACATCCCGATGGCCTGCTGGGTCAAGCCTGGCGAGGACTTCATCCTGGAAACCTACGACTGGACCGGTGGCTTCATCAAGAACAACGACTCCGCCGACGACGTCCGCGATATCGATCTGTCCATCGTCCACTTCCTGACCGGCCCCGTCGGCGTGGAAGGCGCCGAGCCCGGCGACCTGCTGGTGGTGGACCTGCTAGATATCGGCGCCAAGGCGGAGAGCCAGTGGGGTTTCAACGGTTTCTTCTCCAAGCAGAACGGCGGCGGCTTCCTCACCGACCATTTCCCGCTCGCGCAAAAATCCATCTGGGACTTCCACGGCCTCTACACGTCCTCGCGCCACATCCCCGGCGTCAACTTCGCCGGCCTGATCCACCCTGGCCTGATCGGCTGCATGCCGGACAAGGCGCTGCTGGAGACGTGGAACAAGCGCGAGATCGACTTCATCGCCACCGAACCCGACCGCGTGCCGCCGCTGGCCAACCCGCCCTTCGCCGCCACCGCCCACATGGGCCGCCTGCAAGGCGACGCACGCGACCAGGCAGCTGCCCACGGCGCCCGCACCGTGCCCCCCCGCGAACATGGCGGCAACTGCGACATCAAGGACCTCTCGCGCGGCGCCAAAGTGTATTTCCCGGTCTATGTCGATGGCGCCGGCCTGTCGGTAGGCGACCTGCACTTCTCGCAAGGCGATGGCGAAATCACCTTCTGCGGCGCCATCGAGATGGCCGGCTGGGTGCATATGCGCGTGTCGCTGATCAAGGGCGGCATGGCCAAGTACGGCATCAAGAACCCGATCTTCAAGCCCAGCCCCATCACGCCCAATTACAACGACTACCTGATCTTCGAAGGCATCTCGGTGGACGAAGCCGGCCAGCAGCATTACCTGGACGTGCATGTGGCCTATCGCCAAGCCTGTTTGAATGCCATCGAGTACATGACCAAGTTCGGCTACTCGCGGGCGCAGGCCTATTCGATCCTCGGGACGGCGCCGGTGCAAGGGCACATCAGCGGCGTGGTCGACATCCCCAACGCCTGCGCCACGCTGTGGCTGCCGACGCAGATCTTCGACTTCGATATCCGACCTAGCGCGCAAGGGCCCGTCAAACACATCGGGGGCGATGTGGATCTGCCGATCTCGCAGGACGTGTGATGCCCTGCCGGACGCGCCATCGCGCGATGGCGTGCCCGGCTGCCTGTCATGAAACAACTAGCGGAGAGTGCCGGATGCCGACCTACGATTACCGCTGCCAGGATTGCGGCGTATTTGCCGTGATGCGGCCCATCGCTCGGCGCGATGAGCCTTGCGCTTGCCCGTCATGCGGCAGCTTCTCTGAACGGGCGCTGGTTGCGGCGCCATCGCTGGCCAGCATGCCGGCCGCATCGCGGCGAGCGCATGCGATTAATGAACGCAGTGCCGCTGCGCCGAGGGAGTCGGCGCGCGGTGGGCATGGGGCGGGGTGTGGCTGTTGTGGGAAAAAGGTGAACCTGGCCGGGGCGCCGGCGGCGGCGGCAAATGCGCCGAAGGGGAATCCTGCCGGGCGTCCTTGGATGATCAGCCACTAGCTGCCAGTGCCGGTCGGGCGGATGTGATTGGCCTGCGCTTGGGCTAGATCCGCCCCGCAAACGCTTGAAGCACGGTTGCCAACGCAATAGCCTCCTGCGCCGAAAGCTCCACGGGGTCATCATGTTTAGCAACCACCTTGATCTGGATGGACGAATCTTGCTCGATCCAGATCCTTATCGAACCATCGCTCGATTCGAAGTAGTCTTCATCTGACATCTTATGCATAGCCATTGATCCTTGTTGCAAGAGCAGCCAGCTCACATCTCGTCCACCGCCGTGGTCGCCGTCACCACGCCCGCTTCCTTCTCCATCGAGAACCGATCCCGCGTGGTGACGTAGAAGCTGGCCCCGAATCGTCCCACCGGAAAGTAGTTCTGCAGCCGCACGCGCCAGGCCTGCGTATCGATCAGATCGTCGCGCGCATGCAGCCGCAGCACGCGGCCTATGAAAATCTGCCGGCTGGTCGTCTCCAGCGTTTCCCACAGGGTGCACTCGAACGCCACCGGCGCCTGGGCAATTCGCGGCGGCGCCACCGCGCTCGATGGCAGCGACGTCAACCCCACGCGTGCGAGCTCGCTCTGCTCCGGCGGCAAGCGCTCGCCGCAGCCATGCATCTTCTCCGCCATCGCTTCATCGCTCAGGTGCACGACAAACTCCCCGGTGCGCACGATATTGGCCGCGGTGTCCTTGAGCGCGCCGTCGTGCAGGCGGTTGATGCTGATCATCACGATGGGCGGCTCCTCGCCCAGCATGTTGAACATCGAGAACGGCGCGGCATTGACGGTGCCGTCTTCCGACAGCGTGGTGACCAGTGCGATCGGGCGCGGCACGATCAGGCTGGCCATCAGCTTGTAGCGCTGGTATTCGGTGATGGCCTCGAAATCGATTTCCATGCTTGTTTCCTGTGATTCGGCCTTACTCCCCGGCCAGGCCCAGCATCTGCGCAAGGCTCTTCTCGCCCTGCATGCGGGACGTTTCGATGCGTTGCTCCAGCTCGCGCAGGTGCGACTCCATCCGTTCGACGGCGCCGGTGGCGTCGCGCCGCTCGATGCAGTCCACGATGGCGGCGTGCTCGTCGTGCTCGCAGGGCGCATGGCCCGGCGGCTCGTACAGGCCGACGATCAGCGAGCAACGCGAGACCAGTTCAGTGAGGTAGCGCTGCAGCACGGGGTTGCGCGCGAGCGCGGCGATGCGCAGGTGAAAGCCGCTTGCCAGCCGCGCCCATGAGGGCTGGTCGAAGCGGTGCATGGCCTCGTGCTCGGCGGCCAGTTGCTGGCGTAGCTCGCGCAGGTCGGCGGGCGTGACGCGAGCCACGGCGAGCTCCACCAGCACGCGCTCCATGGCGCGGCGCGCTTCGAAGATCTGGCTGGTCTCGGCCGGCGTGGGCTCGGCGATGACCGCGCCCTTGTTGGGGCGCAGGTCGACAATGCCATCGTGCGCCAGTTTTTCCAGCACGCGCCGCACTACCGCGCGGCCTACGCCAAACAACTGGCACAGCTCCGGCTCTGGCAGCTTGGTGCCGGGCGTGAGCCGGTGGTTGAGCACGCCATCGAAGATGGACTGGTAGATGCGCGCGTCAGCGTCGCCGCCGAGCTCCGCGCCGGCGTCCTTCGAGGTTGCCGCAACGGGCGCTGCGTCGGGCTTCTGCCTGACGGCTTTTGGCTTTACCGCCTTCGGCTGGGCGGTGCGGGGCGAGGCGATGCGAGGCATGACGTTGGTCGGGGACATGGAGCGCATGATGTTAGCGCGAAGCGGCGGCCAGCGGCGCCACTTGGTCGAGGTGGTCGCAAATTGCGCCGGGCGTGGTGAACCACACCTTGCCCTGCCGGCGGCTGCAGGCGATATGCGCCAGCGCGCGGCGCAGGTGGCGCAGGCGATACGGCTGGCCCACCAGGTAGGGATGCAAGGCAATGCCCATCACCAGCGGTTGCGGATGCCGCGCGTGGCAGGCCTGCGCCAGCATCTCGTCGAATTGGTCGATGATCATGTCGGCGAAAGCGCTGCCGTCCAGATGGCGGCCCACGATCATCGGGATGTCGTTGAGCTCCTGCGGATAGGGAATCGACCATAGCGGGCCGCCGCGCGTTTCCATGCGCACCGGGCGGTCGTCGTGGCACCAGTTGAGCGTGTAGCGGTAGCCGGTCTCGGCCAGCAGGTCGGGCGTGAGTGCGGTCTCGGCGATCCAGGGCGACAGCCAGCCCGATGGCGCGGCGCCTGCGTGCGCGGCGATGCGCTCGCGGCAATGCAGCAGCAACGCGCGCTCGCCGGCTTCGTCCAGGTCGCTTTGCCGGCGTGCGTTGGTGTGGCCGTGCCCGATCAGTTCGTCCCCGCGTGCCAGGCAAGCGCTGACCACCTCAGGGCAATGATCGTAGAGCGCGGTGTTGATCAGCACGCCGGCCGGCAGCGCCAGCTGGTCGAACAACTCCAGGCAGCGCCACACGCCCACGCGGTTGCCGTACTCGCGCCAGCTGTAGTTGAGCACGTCGGGCTGCGGCGCGACCGGTCCCAGGTTGGCACCCAGCCCCTCGCCAAAAGCGAAGTGCTCGATATTGAAGCCCAGGTAGACCGCGAGGTTGGCGCCGCCGGGCCAGCGGTAGGCGTCCACATCGGTGATGGGCCGGTAGCCAAAGCGCCCGTGCGTGCGCAGCGGCCCGTACTCGGGGCCGGGCGCCGCACCGTGGGGGCCGCCGGGTGCCTGGGCGGCGGAAGGAGTCGGGTTATGCGTCATCTTCTGGATCGCCTCAATGCGTCTTTGCCAATGCAGGGGAACCGCCAGCGCCGGCCATGCCCCGCTTTGGCGCCATCCGGGGCATCGGGGGGACATCCGGGGGCATCCGGCACCGACATCGTGCAGGCATGGCACCGGGTTGATCGTATGCAAGTTGTCATGCATATCGTTCGCAAAAATTAGGCCATATCGTAGACACATTGATTTCACTATCGCTGAACGATATTCGAGTGGTTTGTCGACGTATGGCATGGCTCTTGCGAGCGGGACACCACGCGTCGCCGACCCTTCCCTCTTGCCGCATTCCTTTCCGGAGAACCGCCATGTCCACCGTCTCACGCCGCGCCCTGCTCGCCGCCACCGCCATTGCCGCCTGCGCCATGCCGGCCCTGCCCGCGCTGGCCGCCGACACCATCAAGATCGGCTTGGTCACCGCGTTGTCCGGCCAGTCCGCCCGCGCTGGGGAGTCGCTCACGCGCGGCATGACCATCGCCATCGACGAGATCAACGCCAAGGGTGGCCTGCTGGGCGGGCGCAAGCTGGAGCTGGTGCGGCGCGACGATGAAGGCAATCCCGCCAAGGGCGTGCTGGCCGCGCGCGAGCTGATCTACAAGGAGAAGGTGGCGGTGCTGTTCGGCGGGCTGGACACGCCGGTGTCGATGGCCATCGTGCCGGTCGCCAACCAGGAGAAGGTGCCGTTCATGGGCCCGTGGGCAGCGGGCACGCCGATCACGCGCAATGGCGCCAACCCCAACTACGCCTTCCGCGTCTCGGCGGTCGATGAGGTCGTGGACAAGGCCATGCTGCAATACGCGCAGAAGCGCTTCAATGCCAGCAAGCCCGGCCTGATCCTCGTCAACAACCCCTGGGGCGAATCGAACGAGAAGGGCATCGTGGCGGCGCTGTCCGCCAAGGGCATGAAGCCCGCGGGCATCGAGAAGTTCGAGGCCAATGACGTGGACGTGGTGCCGCAGCTCGGACGCCTGAAAGCGGCCGGCGCCGACGTGCTGTTCATGGTCGGCAACGTGGGGCCGTCGGCGCAGGTGGTCAAGTCGCTGGACCGCATGGGCTGGAAGGTGCCGGTGGTATCGCACTGGGGCCCCGCCGGCGGACGCTTCACCGAGCTGGCCGGACCTAATGCCAGGAACGTGCACTTCGTGCAGACGTATAGCTTCTTCGGCTCGCCCTCGCCGGTCAGCACGCGCGTGGTGGCGGAACTCAAGGCGAAGTACAGCGACATCAAGGGGCCGGACGACATCACGCCGGCCGTGGGCGTGGCCAATGCCTACGATGCCACGCAGCTTGCCGCGCTGGCCATTGCGCGCGCCGGCTCGACCAAGGGCGACGCGGTACGCGAGGGCTTCTACAAGATCGACCGCTATGAAGGCCTGATCAAGACGTATGTGAAGCCGTTTTCGCTCGAGTCGCACGACGCGCTCAGCGAGAACGACTATGTGTGGGCGCAGTTCATCGACAACCGGATCGTGCCGGTGGCGAAGTAAGCGGCCATTTCAACAAGATGCTGGCGTCACAACAAGGACTCACCATGTTATGGATCTCCGCCCTGATCAGCGGCCTCGGCCTGGGCAGCATGTACGGCCTGATGGCGCTCGGCTTTCACATTACCTACGCGGTCTCGGCCACAGTCAACTTCGCGCAGGGCAGCTCGATGATGCTGGGCGCGGTGCTGACCTACACCTTCGCCCAGACGCTGGGCTGGCCGATGCCGCTGGCGGTGGTGCTGGCACTGGCGCTGTGCGCGCTGTACGGGCTGGCGGTGGAGTTCCTGGCGGTGCGCCCGTTTGCCAGCCGCGGCTCCAACGCTTGGCTGATGGCCACGGTGGCGCTGGGCATCGTGCTCGATAACGTGGTGATGCTGACCTTCGGCACCGAGCCGCGCAGCCTGCCCTCGCCGCTTGCCACCTCCGCGATGCGGCTCGGCGACACGGGCCTCGGGGTGTATCCGCTGCAGTTGCTGATCCCGGTGATCGGGCTTGCGCTGGCCGGCGTGCTGCACCTGGTGCTGCGCCGCTCGCGCTGGGGCGTGGCGATGCTGGCGGTGGTGCAGAACCGCGACGCCGCGCGGCTGATGGGCATTCCGATCCGGCGCCTGGTAGCGGCGGCGTTCGCGCTGTCCACGCTGCTGGCCGGCATCGCCGGCGTGCTGATCGCGCCGCTGTTCAACGTGCAGTCCGACATGGGCACGGTGTTTGGCCTCAAGGCCTTCGCCGTTGCCATCCTGGGCGGGCTCGGCAGCGCCTGGGGCGTGATGGTGGCGGGCCTGATCTTCGGCGTGGCGGAGGCGCTGGTGACGGCCTCGCTCGGCTCCGGCTACACCCAGATCATCACCTTCTCCCTGGTGATCCTGCTGCTGGCCATGCGGCCGGACGGCTTGTTCGGACGCGCGGAGGTGCGCAAGGTATGAACGATTCCACGCTGACATCCACGCGCGGTGGCGCGCCGCGCACCGCCTCACCGCACGCCGCGCCTGCGAGCGCGCGCTCGCCGCTGCTGGGCCTGGGCACGCCGCTGCAGGTAAGCGCGATGGCGCTGGCCCTCATCGTGGCCGGTGCCGCCGCGCTGCTGGTCAACGGTTACTTCGTCTTCGTCATCGCCGGGGTGGCCATGCTGGCGATCTGCGGCGTGGGCCTGAACCTGCTGCTAGGGCTGACGGGGCAGATCTCGTTCGGCCACGTGGCCTTCTATGCCATTGGCGCGTACACCGTGGCCATCCTCACCGGCCCGGCCGGCTGGAGCTTCTGGGCGGCGTGGCCGGTGGGCGCATTGATCGCCGCGGTCACTGGCGCCCTGCTGGCGCTGCCGGCGTTGCGCGTGAAAGGGCCCGGCCTGGCGATGGTGACCATCGCCTTCGGCTTTATCGTGGAGCACGGCGCGGTCGAGTGGCGCGCGCTCACCGGCGGGCAGAACGGCCTGATGGGTATCGCCCAGCCTTCGCTGCCGGGCGTGGATGGCGGCGAGCGCGCGCTCGCGCTGATTGCGCTGGCGGTGCTGGCGATTGCCCTCGCGGCCTATGCGCGGATTTCGCGCGGCGCCTGGGGCGCGGCCATGCGCGCGGTGCGCGACAGCGAGACGGCGGCGGCGTCCATCGGCATCGATCCTCTCGTGGTCAAGACCGTGGGCTTTGCCTTCTCGGCCGCGCTCGCCGGGCTGGCCGGCGGCCTGTTCGCGCCGCTGCAGGGCATGGTCACGCCGGGCATGTTCTCCTTCCTGCAATCGATCCTGTTCGTGCTGGTGGTCATGATCGGCGGCGCGGGCACGGTGGCCGGGCCGGTACTGGGCGCGGTGGTGGTGGGCGTCTTGCCGGAGCTGCTGTCGAGCCTGGAGAACCTGCGCCTGCTGTTTTTCGGCGGCCTGCTATTGCTGGTCCTGTGGGTTGCGCCGGGCGGCATCGCCGGTGTGATCGGCCAGCTATGGCAACGCGCCCGTGCGCGGCATCGTGCCTCGGGTGAAGGTGCCGATGCCAGCTTGCCCGCCTTCCCCTCCCTGGCCGCCCTGCCCGCCGCCAGGCAGCGCGGGCTTTCCGCGCAGGGCTTGTCCATGGTGTTCGGCGGCGTGCGCGCGGTCGACGATCTCTCCTTCGTCATGCCCGCCGGCGCGGTGACCAGCCTGATCGGCCCCAACGGCGCGGGCAAATCCACGGTGCTCAATCTGTTGTCCGGCTACTACCGCCCGCGCGCCGGCGGCCGCAGCCTGGGCCAGGCCGCGCTGCCCGCGCGCGGCGCCTGCCATAGCGCGCGCAACGGCATCGCCCGCACCTACCAGACCTCGCAGCTGTTCGCCGGCATGAGCGCGGCCGACAACGTGGCCATCGCCTTGCGGCGCGGGCGGCTTGGCGCGCTGCTGGGTATCGCGGGCTTCACCGCGCCGGCGGTGCGCCAGCAAGCGCTGGACCTGCTTGCCGCGTGCGGCTATGCCGGCGACCCGGACGCCTGTGCGGCAGGCCTGGCGCACGTGGACCAGCGCCTGGTGGAAATTGCGCGCGCGCTGGCCACCCGCCCCGCGGTGCTGCTGCTCGATGAGCCCGCCGCCGGGCTGTCGCGCGAGGACAAGGCGCGGCTGGGTGCGTTGCTGCGCAGGATTGCCGACAGCGGCATTGCGGTGGGGCTGGTCGAGCACGATATGTCGCTGGTGATGGACGTGTCGGACGGCATTGTCGTCATCGATGCCGGCCAGCATCTGGCGGCGGGCACGCCGGCGGCCATCCGCAGCGATCCGCACGTGCGCCGCGCCTACCTGGGCGAGGCCACGGTGTTGCCCGGGCAAGACAGCGCCCAGGCAGCCCGCCCGCGCAAGGTGCCGTCCGACGCGCTGCGCGAAGTGCTGGGTGTAAATGCACTCAGCGCGGGCTACGGCGCAGCGCCGGTGCTGCACGACGTGGCGCTGCAGGTCCGCGAAGGCGAATTGGTGGCGCTGCTGGGCGCCAACGGCGCGGGCAAATCCACCTTGATGCGTGCGCTGTCTGGCCTGCACCGCCCGGTGCAGGGCGGCATCACCTTCGACGGCGTGGACCTGGCGCGGCTGGACGCCGAGCGCATCGCGGCCATGGGCGTGGTGCTGGTGCCGGAAGGCCGGCAGGTGTTCCCCGAGCTATCCGTGCTCGACAACCTGCGGCTGGGCGCGTTTCCGTCCGGTCCGCTGTCCCATATGGAAATGGTCAAGCGGGTCGAAGCCATGCTGACCCGCTTCCCGCGGCTGCGCGAGCGCCAGCATCAGCGTGCCGGCCTGCTCTCCGGCGGTGAGCAGCAGATGCTGGCGATCGGGCGCGCGCTGATGTCGAACCCGCGCGTGTTGCTGCTCGACGAGCCATCGCTGGGCCTGGCGCCCAAGGTGATCGCGGAGCTGTTCGCCTCGCTGGACCAGCTGCGCGAGGCCTCGATCAGCATCTTGCTGGTGGACCAGATGGCCGCGCTGGCACTGGCGCTGGCCGATCGCGGCTATGTGATGGAGGAAGGCCGCGTAGTGGCCAGCGGGCCGGCGGACGAACTGGCGCGGGATCCCGCGCTGGCGCAGGCGTACCTGGGCGGGCACTGAACCCGGCGGCGAACCGCTCAGCCCGCCGGCTGCGCCTCGCCGTCGAACAGGTGCAGGAAGCGATCGAGGATCAGCAGGTGATCCTCGAACATCTGCCCTTCCAGCGCCAGCAGCTCCTGTTGCGGCACCCAGCGCACCGCGGCGGCGTCGTCTGCGGCGGCCACGGCAGGCAGCGCATCGAGCGGCAGGTCGAAGAAGAAAGCGTGGGTCAGCGTGCGCCCGCGCTGGCTGCGCTCGGGATGATCGAACAACGCCTGGTCGCGCAAGGATTGCTGCAACGCCGACTTGGGCAGCCCGAAGCGCGTCTCCTCGTCGAGCTCGCGCAGCACCGCGTCGGCCACGCGCTCATGCTGGTCGAGGAAACCCCCGGGCAGCGCCCAGGCGCCGCGGCCGGGCTGTCCGCCGCGGCGGATCAGCAGCACCTGGCCGCAGCAGCGCACCACCGCATCCACGGTCACGAAGACCGGCGGATACGGCGCGGCGGCCCAGCGGCGGCTGTGGTCCTGCAGGAAGCGGTACTCGGCCAGCAAGGCCGCAAATGCTTCGCGCCCGGCGAACTCACGCAGGAAGGCGGCCACCGGCTGCGGCAGCACGCTCTGCAACCCCTCCAGCCCGCCCTGCTGCTCGAACCATTGCCGGCGCACGTCGGCGGCGTTGAGCTGCCCGAAGCTGGGCTGCGGCACCAGTTCCCACCCGGGAAAGTCATTCAGGTAGCCCGACGAGGCATCCTTGAAATGCCCGAACAGGCCAACGCGCGGCGTGCCTTGCGCGCAAGCCTCGATCGCCGCGCCCGCCACGGCGCGCACCGCCGCTGTCCAGCGCGCGCTTTCGTAGTAGTCGCGCACCACCACAAAGCGCAGGTCGGCAACGCGCGCGGCGTCCCATGCCGCGACGGCGCCCTCGATCATCTGGCGACGCTCATCCGCGGAAAACGGATTCTTGACGGTGCGGGCGCCGCCGGCGGAACCCAGCACCACGATCACCGTGCTGGCCTGCGCCAGCGCCTGGCGCAACATGGCGAAGTGACCATTGTGGAAGGGTTCGAAACGGCCGATATAGACCAGGCAATCGAAGGGGACAGTGCTCGGCGGCTGGGTCGGTTCGGTCTGGTTCGTCGGGTAGATCATTTCAGCTCGCAACACATGCATAGCGGCAGCGCGCCTTCTTGCTGCCGGAACTCGCGCGACGCGCGTACTTCCGGCGGCAGGCGATCCGCCGAGATCAGCGAGAAGCCGTAGCGGGCAAAGTAGCTGGGGCAACTGGCGCTCAGCAACACGGCGCGCGTGCAGCCGTTGGCGCGGGCGCGCATGAGCACGGCGGAAACCATATGGGAGGCGATGCCGCGATCGCGATAAGGCGGCAACACAGCGACCGAGCGCACGACCACGGTGTCGCCATAGCCTTCGGCGCCAGCGCAACCGACAATGCCGCCGTCGAGCACCGCAATATGGAACAACGCCAGCGAGGGATCGAGATCGGCGCTGGCGAGGCCACATGCTTCAAGGACTTCCGCGATTGCCGGCCAATCGGCCGGTTGTGCGGCGCGGATACGCAGATCTCTTGTCATTGCAATTATCTCCCCGCCACGCACGATGGCGGAGGTTGTCATGGATGGACTGCGCTGACTTCACACTACATGATTCGAGCGACTTGTTCCAGCGGGGAAAACGGCATAAGCAGCGCCTTATCCACCGAATGAATGAGGCGGGGCCAAGGCAAAATAGCTTGACGGGAAAGGGAAAGAACAAAGGGAAATGGAAAGGAGCGCGAAGCATCGCGGCGCCCGGCTACATGGCGCGATCGCCCTGGCCATGACCGCAATACTGGAGGCGGGGGAACGGAATTGAACCGCCGTGTACGGCTTTGCAGACCGTCGCATAACCACTCTGCCACCCCGCCGCTGCCGGGACGCCGCGCTTTGGCGCCCGCTTACAGTGCGGGGCGCAGTTTAGCCGGAAATGAGAAACTCTGCACGGGGCGCACAACGGCGCCCGCACGCTTGCCGAAGGCCGGGGCGATCAGCGCGAAAGAATGGACATGGTGATCCGGGAGACGCACACCATCTTGCCTTCTTCGTTGCGGATCTCGATGGCCCATACATGGGTGGTGCGGCCGATATGCACCGGCGTGGCGGTGCCGGTGACATAGCCCGTGCGCGCCGCGCGCACATGGTTCGCATTGATGTCGAGCCCGACACAATATTGGGTCTCGCTATCCAGGCACAGGCTGGCGGCGCAACTGCCCAGCGTCTCCGCCAGCAGTACCGAAGCGCCGCCGTGCAGGATGCCATGCGGCTGCACGGTGCGGCGGTCCACCGGCATGCGTGCACTGAGCGAAGTCTCGCTGATCTCGGTGAACTCGATGCCCAGTTGCTCGACAGCGGTGTCCTTGTGGCGAGCCTGGAGGTCTTTCAGGGAGGGGGGTGATTTCCACAGCATGCACGGTCTCCGATTGGTTTGTGCTGCATTCTAAAGGCAGTAGTCCGCGGACGTTCGCGGGGCGGCGCGTGCCCGGCCGATTCGGGGCGGCCACGCTTGGGCCATCGATGTATCGGATCCCACTGTGCAACGGCGCCACAAACTCTTGCCAGGCAACGCATTCGGGTGATCGGATGTTGCGGTTAAGCGTTAAACTGGCATGCGCAGCATGGTTAACATGCACCTAAAATCACATTAATGCGCGAGCCAGCCTGGCACGGTTGCGCTGGCGGCACTCGATTACCAGACGCTCAATTCGGCCCGAGCTTCAACCAGAGTTCCATGACGTCGTTTACGTATGACGCAGTTCTAGCGGACGAGCCCCCTGAATGGCCATCCTCCGACCGGAACCCACTGTTATCCGCCGGGGGATCGGCGCGGGATGCCTGGGCATTGCTCGAGGCTTCGGGCGCGCTCGCCCTGCAGATCGATGTCGCGGGCAACATCATCCTGGCAACCGAAGCCTCGGCGCAGTTGCTTGCCTATCCCCGGGAATACCTTCTTAAATCCTCGATCCTGGATGTCGTCTCGTTCGAGCAGCGCGAGCAGCTCGCCGGGCTGCTGCGTGCCTGCGAGCAGGAAGCGCCGTGCAAGACCGGCCGCATCCGCTTCTCCGGCGGCGTCGGCGAAAGCCGCTGGCTGGACCTGCGCGTGTGCCGCCATGCCGACGAGGACGGCAACCCGAGCTTGCTGCTGTTTGGCTACGACGTGACCGACTGGGTCGACAACGAAGAACGGCTCATCGAGGCGTCCTTTCGCGACCCGCTCACCGGCGTAGGCAACCGCGCCATGGTGCGCGAACGCATTGCCGGGTACTTTGCCGAAGATGGCACGGCAAAGGCGCCATTTGCGCTTGCCCTGATGGACCTCGACGGGTTCAAGAAGGTCAACGACTCGCTCGGCCATGAATTTGGCGACGCCTTGCTCAAGCAAGTCAGCGTGCGGCTGCTCGGGGCGGTTCGCCCGACGGACATGGTCGCGCGGCTGGGCGGCGATGAGTTCGTGCTGCTGCTCGACGGGATCGCCTCGGAAGCGGCCGCCATCGGCATCGTGGAGAAGGTGATCCATGTCTGCAGGCAGCCTTTTCACCTGGCCGGTTGCCAGATCCGCGTCACCACCAGCCTGGGGCTCACCTTCGGCACGCTGGCCCATCAGTCCGAGTCGCAATTGCTAAAGCGTGCGGACCTGGCCATGTATGACGCCAAGGCGCAGGGCAAGAATCGATACTGCGTCTACACGCCGGAGCTGGAGCATCGGCTGGATGAGCAGTTCCGGATCGAACAGAACATGTTCGAGGCCGTCCAGAACGGCGAGTTCCTGCTTCACTACCAGCCGATCGTGTGGCCCGGCTCCGGCAAGGTCTGCGCGGTCGAGGCGCTGATGCGGTGGCAACACCCGACGGGGTCCATCCCGCCGGGCGTGTTTATCCCGGTTGCGGAGCATAACGGCCTCATCAACCATCTCGGGGCGTGGGCGCTGCGCTGCGCCTGTGCGCAGCTGGCCAGCTGGGACGCGCTCGGGCTGGACGTGGGATACATATCGGTCAATGTCTCTCCGGTCCAGTTCAGGCACCCCGGCTTCGCGGACAGCGTCAGGCGGGCCATCAAAGATGCCGGCGTCAGCTCGCACCGGCTGGTCCTGGAAATCACGGAAGGCGCGTTGATGACCGACCCCGAGGCAGCGCAAGACTTGTTGACGGAGTTGCGCGCATTGGGCGTGCGGTTCGCGGTCGACGACTTCGGCACGGGGTATTCCAGCTTGTCGTACCTGCGCCGCTTCCCGCTCTCGGCACTGAAGATCGACCAGAGCTTTGTGGCCGACATGATGGACTCCCCGCATGCGCGGACCATCGTGTTTGCCGTGTTGTCGCTCGCGCGGGAACTCGGGCTGGTGGCCATCGCCGAAGGCGTGGAGTCGGACGAGCAAAGCCAGTTGCTGGCCGAGCAAGGCTGTGAGCTGGTGCAGGGCTGGCGCTATGCAAAGGCAATGAGCCCGGCCCAGTTCGTGGACCTGGCGCAAGCCGGCACGCTGCAGCTTGGCAATGCCCAAGTGTTCTCGAAGTAGGCGCCGCCATGTCAAACAATGAAAGCAATACGCTCTTCGAGACACTATGGAGCCGCATGGCGCAGCAAGGGGATTTCCCCACGCTGCAGTTCTGCATCGACAACGTTTTCAAGACGCTCAACAGCGACACCAGCGTCGGCGAGATGGCTGCGGGCGTGCTCTGCGATTTCAGCTTGTCGCAAAAGGTCATACGCCTGGCCAACTCCGCCATGTATCGCTCGTTCGGGGGCGAAGTCACGACGGTGTCGCGCGCCATCCTGGTCCTGGGGGTTGAAGCGATCAGCCACCTCACGCTCGGGGTCCAGTTGCTGGACTATTTCTCCGGGGTAGCCATCAACCGGCCGCAGGCCACCACTGAACTGAAGCAGGCCCTGATCGCCGGCGAGTTCACGCGCGCGCTCAGCAACGCCCAAGGCATCAGGCAGGCGGAAGAAGCCGTGGTCTGCACGTTGATGCACCACATGAGCCGCCTGCTTCTGGTCTTCTACTTTGCCGAGGAGTGGGAACAGATCCAGGCCCTGTGCAAGGGCGATTCCGAGAAGGAAAGCGAAGCGTGCCAGCAAGTGCTGGGCGTCACCCTCGAAGACATCGCGGCAGCGGCGGCGATCAAATGGAGGTTGCCCAGCCTGATCGCGACGTCGATGCGCTGCCAGCGCTTCGACTCGGATTCGGTGCTGGAATCCCACGCCGACTGGCTGGGCGCGATTGCCAACATCTCCTCCCGGGCCGCCACGCTGGTGGCAAGGGACGCGCCGCAGGAAGAGGTCCAGGCCTTGCTGCTGGATCACGCCGAGGCACTGGGCCTGCAAGCAGGTGCGGTGGAAGGCGCAGTCCTGCAGGCCCTGGCACTGAACGTCTCCATGACCAATGCGGAGTCACCCGAAGCGGCCAAGGCCACCCCCGCCCTGAATGCCGGTAAGCCGAAGGATGCCCTCAAGCGCCTTCAGCAAAGCCTGCAGGAAGTACAGCGCGAGGGCGGCGAGCTGCCGGTCTCCGAGCTGGCGCCGCTGGTGCTCGAATCGGCCATGCGGGCGCTGAACTTCTCGCATTGCTTCCTCATGCTGCTCAACCCCATGGCGAAGCGTTTTGGCGCACGGGTTGGATTTGGCGAGGGCATGCGCGAGAAGATGGAAGCGCTATCCTTCGAAGAGGGCTTCGTCCCCGATATCTTTCACTTCGCCGCCATCGGCAACAAGCCGCTGCTGTTCGAAGACTCCTTTGACAAAGAGGTGGCGCACCGCGTGCCCCGCTGGTATCGGGAACAGATGCCCGATGCCCGCTCCATCCTGCTGGCGCCCGTGATGATCAAGAATCGCTGCGTCGCCATGATCTGCGGAGACTGGGGCCCGACGGCCTGCACGGGCGGGCTGTCCGATGGAGAGATGGAAGCCATCAGCCTGCTGACGCGGGAGATCTCGGCGAGCTTCCTCAGGTCTGCCGAGCACAGGTAGGCGCGGTGCTGGCCGCAGGCATTGTTACCCCCGGATTGAAAAATTAGGATGAGGATGATTTTTTCGGAGATTTCGCTGGAGCAGCTGGATAGCCTCTCGGCACAGGATGCCGACGCACTGCCCTTCGGCACCATCGGCTTTGCGTCGACGGGCATCGTCGAGCGTTACAACGCCACCGAATCGCGGCTCGCGGGATTGTCCCCGGAACGGGTGCTCGGCCGGCATTTCTTTGCCGAGGTGGCCATCTGCATGAACAATTTCATGGTGGCCCAGCGCTTCGAGGATGCCGATTCGCTGGACGAAACCATCGACTATGTCCTCACCCTGCGCATGCGCCCCACGCCGGTCAAGCTCCGCTTGCTCAAGAGTCCCGGCCGCGACCGGCTCTATGTGCTGATCCAGCGATAGGCGCGCCATGGCAATGGCACATCCCGGGGAGAGCCAGGGCGACCTGGCCGCTCTCGCGGCCGAGAACGAGGAATTGCTGACCTTCCTCTATATGTCTCCGGCAGGCATCCTGCGCATCGACGCAGCCGGCAACGTGGCGATGGCAAACCCCAAGGCAGCCCAGGTGTTGATGCCCATCTCGCGCACGGGCAGCCTGGACAATCTCTTTGCCGTATTCGAGGACCTGGCTCCTGAGCTAAGGAGCATGGCGGCCACGTTCGCGCATGAGCGCGGCTATATCTGCGAGAACCATCGCATCTTCCTGCCCACGCGCAAACAGCAGGAGCCCAATGTCCTGTCCTGCTCCATGCTGCGCGTCGCCCAGGACTGCACGATGGTGGTGCTCACGGACATCTCGAAGGTGGTCGCGCAGGAGCGCAACCTCAAGCAGACCGAATCCTGGCTCGCCGCGGTCTATTCGGCGGTGAATGATTTCGCGTACTTCTCCCTGGACGCCACCGGCCGGATCGACAGCTGGAACCAGTCCGGCCAGCGCCAGACCGGCTTCGAAACGCAGGACGTGGAAGGCGCCACGCTGCGCCTGTTCTGCCATCCGGACAGCGACTTCCCCGCGCGGCTCGACGAGCAGCTCCGGCTCACGCGCGAAAGCGGCTGGCATGTTGAAGAGCTATGGTGCGTCACCCGTGACGGCCGGCGTTACTGGGGCCAGTTGCTGGTGGCGGCACTGGAGGAGATCGACGGCAAGGTTTCCGGCTACTCGGTCGTGCTGCGCGATGTCACGGAACGCAAGCTCAGCATCGACAAGGTCAAGGAGCTGCTCACCAGGGACCATCTGACGGGGGCCGCCAACCGCGGGCATTTCTTCGACGTCGGCGAGGCGGAAGTGGTGCGTGCCCGGCGCCTGCGGCAACCCTTGTCGGTCGTCATGCTGGACGCCGACCATTTCAAGGCCATCAACGACAACCTCGGCCACGCGGCGGGCGACCATGTCCTCAAGGAACTGGTCGCCTGCTGCCAGGGCGTGCTGCGCGCCATCGATATCATTGCCCGGCTGGGCGGGGAGGAGTTTGCCCTGCTGCTGCCGTCGACCGATGCGGATGGCGCCAGGGCGACGGCACAGCGCATCCGGCAAGCGGTGGAGCAGCACGCGTTCCACTTCAATGGCGTGGACATCCGCTGCACGGTAAGTCTGGGTTGCGCCACGATGCCTGGCGCCGGGGGCACGCTGGACGATGTGCTGGCAGCGGCCGACAAGGCCCTTTACCAGGCCAAGGCCGCGGGCAGGAACTGCGTGGCGAGCCAGGACTGATCTAGCCCGAACCCTGCGCCGGGCCGGCGGCAGGTGCCCCGGCCGCCGCGGCTCTCGCCTTCGCGCGGTTCCACGCATTGCCAATCGCAAGCCCGGCGGAAGTCGGGACATACATGCTGGAGTCCTCGGCCGTGCTGCCGTCGTGCTGCAGCAAGCCTGAATCCATCATCTTGCGGATCTGCCAGCGGTGAACGACCTCGTCATTGCCTTGCGCGCCAGGTTCCATCAGCACGACGCTTGGCAAGAGCCTGCCCCAGGGATCGCGAGCGATGCGCAGGATCGCCCCGTTGGCCACTCTTCCCAATAGCTCGCTCTGCCTCATTCTTGCTCCACGCTACTTATGCTTCTGATGCTTCTTCCCGGGTGTGGCGGGCATCGAGGTTTCCCGCGCGGCCGACGACACCTTTAAGCCAACCGGCCAGCCCCGTGACGGGGGGTGAGCATACAAAAATCCACGCCGGCAAAGCTCACAAATACTCACAAATACGCACAAATACTCGCAAGCACGCGACAAGCCCAAAACCGCTCGCCGCCGGCCTCCCAGCGCTATCCCTCAGCCTGGCCCAGCCAGCGCTGCGCCAGCAAGTAGCCGACGCCACGCACCGTGCGGATCGCCGGGCCATGCGGCCAAGCCTGCGAGAGCTTTCCGCGCAGCCGGCTGATGGCGACCTCAAGCCGGTGCTCGTCGAAGTCAAGGTAGTTGCCACCCAGCGCTTCCACCAATTGGCGGCGGCCGGCGGGATCCGGCGCGCTGCGCCGCAAGGCCTGCAGCAGCTGGCCTTCCATGCGCGTGAGCAGGAGCGGGTTGCCATCCGGCGTGATGGCCATGAGACGGCGCGCATCGAGGCACCAGGCCGGCGCGGGCGCACCGGCCAGCGGCGGCGGAGGCAGATCAGGCGTCACGGGACCGAGGCGGCGCAGCAGGTTGGCGATCACCAGCAGCAGCTCTTCCGTGCGCGCCGGCTTGACGAGATAGCCATCGGCGCCGCCGCGCAGCCCGGCGAGCCGGTCGTGGGCCATGCCGCGCGCGGTCAGCATGACGATGCCCAAGTCGGGCCGGGTCCGGCGCAGGCGCTCGCAGATCGACAACCCGTCCTCATCCGGAAGACCCAGGTCCAGTATCAGCAGCCGGCACGGCTGGCTGGCCAGGTGCGCGTCCAGCGCGGCTGCATCGGCCAGGCTCGCGACGGCATAGCCGGCGTGGGTCAAGTGAAAGGCCAGCTCCGTGCGCAGGCGCTCGTTGTCCTCGACCAGCGCAATGGAAACCCGTTCGGACATCCTGCTTGCGGCGGCATCGGAAGCGGCGGCGACAGTCATGCGGCCTCCGGCAGCCACGCCACGAAGCAGGCCCCCTCGCGCCAGCCCTGATCGCAGCACAGGGTCCCGCCATGCAGCTCCATGATCTTGCGCGCCAGCGGCAGGCCCAACCCGAGGCCGGGCTGGTCGGCAATCTCACCGAGCCGGCGGAATTTCTCGAAGATCACGTCTTCCTTGCCCAAGGGCACACCGGGCCCCTGGTCGCGAATGCGCCAGGCCACGCCGCGCACGCCTTCGCGCATGCCAGCGGCGATGTCGATCAGGATGCGGCTGGCCGGGTAAGCGTACTTGAGCGCGTTGTCGAGCAGGTTGAGCAAGGCGAAGTGCAGCAGGCGGACATCCCCATCGAGCTGGGGCAACCCGGCGCCGGCCTCCAGGGATACCCGGGCCGCCGCTTGCGGCTCGATCGACGCGAGCACGTCCCGGCTGAGTTCGGCGAAGCCGAACGGCGCAGTGTCGAGGTGCTGTTCGCCGGGCACCAGCCGCTCGCGCGCCTCGGCCAGCTCCATCAGGAGCTTCAGCCGCCGCACGGCCAGCTGGATGCTTTGGTAGCGGCTCTCGCGCTGCACGCGGTCGCCGCCGATGTCATCGAGCAGGCGCAGGCTATAGGCCGCGGCATCGATCACCGCCACCGGCGTGCGGACCTCATGCGTCATCATCGCGAGCAAACGGCTTTGCTCCTCGAACGCACGCCGCTCGCGCAGGGAAGACGCCATGGCCTCGCGGGCCTGCTGCCGCTCGCTCTTGCGCTCGCTTTCCGCTTCGCGCACGCGCAGCACAATGGTCAGGTGCAGCGCCAGCATCAGCGGCAGGTCGAGCAGGTGTACGCTTTGCGTGGTGATGGCGCACAGCGGCAACAGGCCGAACGCGCCAAGGCAGCCAGGCAGGATGATGAGGCAATACAGCAAAAGCGAAGCCACGACCAGCCGTCCGGAAGCCCCTCCGGTGCGCCACAGGTGAAGATAGACGGGAATCGAGAACAATTGCCCCAGCAACACCCCGGTATAGAGCACGGAAACCGCGGTACCGTAGTGATCGCTCGATGACGACAAGGCGACCACCAGACCCGTCAGCATGAGCCCCCGGTGATAGCGCAGCAGGCGCGGCGCGCGCTCGCGCAACTGCAGCAAGCAGATCACGAACAAGCTGGCGCATGCCCATTGAAGCCCCACCAGGGCCTTGGCGGCCAATAGCGGCACGGTGGCATCGTGCGGAAAGAGAAACTGGCTGGCCAGGCCGTCAGCGGCAAACCAGCGCAGGGTAGCCACGGCCACGAGCAAGGAAAAAGCCCCGTAGAGCGCGCGGCGGGTCAGCAGCCAGCCTGCCAGGTAGAAGAGCACCGCCGTGGCCATGAAACCCAGGTGCATGCCATAGCCGATGTTGGCGGCCGCGCTTGCCGCGCGCAGCTCGGACCCATGCCACAGCCGCAACGCCACCGCCATCGTGCCGGTGGTCCGGATGCGCAGGTAGAGCACATCCCCCGGCTGCGGCTGCACAAGCCGGAAGGCCAGGTTGCGGCTACGCCCATCGGGTCCGTCGCGGGCATCGAAGGGCAGCGCGTTGCCGCTGCGGCGCTCCGCCCAGGCGCCGTTCGCTGTTGCCTGGTACAGGCGCACATCGTCAAGCGCCCCCGGCCAGATCTCCAGCCAGCGCTCGCCACCCTGGGCCGCCGCGGACAGCACCACCTTGAGCCAGACCACGTCATGGGTAAAACCCTCGTTCAGGCCACCGCGCAATGGCTGGAATCCATCGGCATGCGCGGCAACCTGCGCGATCGTGAGTCGCCCGCCCGGATCGCGCAACCAGGACACGTCGGGGTTTTGCAGGGGCAGCGGGCCGGCATCGGAGGCCCAGGCCCGCGCCACCAGCAGCCAGGCCAGCATGCCGATGAGACCGGCCGCATGGAGGCGGCGGGTCAGCATGACGCCAGCGCCGTGGTGCCAGGGCGGGTTGGCTGCGCTCATGCGGCGAAACCAGGCAGCCGGATCACAGGACCGATCCTGCGGCACTGCGTGGCGCATGGCCGTGACCGTCCGCTGCCGGGATGCTGGAACAGCAAGAATTACGAGAATTGCGAGGCCGCAGGCGCGTGACGCCGCCGACTGGGCGCGCCAGCAATTCTGGGTGGCTGAGGAGCCGCCCAGCAAGCCAATCTTCAGTCATTCCCGAGGCAAGGTGTGCGGCGGGACTCCTAGAGCACCTGGTCCGCATTATCGTATTTGGTGTTTTATCTTTTTATCTTTTTGTCTTCTACCCGCTGATCTGCTGATCTGCTGATCTGGATCTGCAGGAGGCCCGGTGCCGGGCACGTCTTCGGCGAGAACGCAGCCGAGCGAGATTTTTGGCTATTGGCCGGGATTATTCAAGTCAGCCAAACGGACGAGGCGAACCCGCGGCGTTAGCCGATAGCGAAGTAGGCAACTCACCGATAGCGGGCGGCGAGCCAAAAGGCCATGCTGAAACCAGCATCGGCGCGGAACCGGCCACCTGGCCGCGCGCCCTCCACCGGCAACTGGCATGAATACGTGCTTACCCATGCCGGCCATGCCGCACGGCCGGCCAGGCGTTCCTGGCCATGCCGTGCGGCGCGGCTCGCAGCTATCCCTTGCGTTACTCCACCGTGACCGACTTGGCCAGGTTACGCGGCTTGTCCACGTCGGTGCCGCGCGCGCAGGCGGTATGGTAAGCCAGCAATTGCAGCGGCACCACGTGCAGGATCGGCGACAGGTCGCCGTAGTGCTCGGGCAGGCGGATCACCTGGATGCCTTCGGTGGAATGGATGTGGGTGTCGCTGTCGGCGAACACATACAGCCGGCCGCCGCGGGCGCGCACTTCCTGGATGTTGGACTTCAGCTTTTCCAGCAGCGCGTCGTTGGGCGCCACCGTGACCACGGGCATGGCCTCGGTCACCAGCGCCAGCGGGCCGTGCTTGAGCTCGCCGGCCGGATAGGCTTCGGCGTGGATGTACGAGATTTCCTTGAGCTTGAGCGCGCCTTCCAGGGCGATCGGGTAATGCAGGCCACGGCCCAGGAACAGCGCGTTCTCGCGGCGGGCGAAGTCCTCGGACCAGGAGATGATCTGCGGCTCCAGCGCCAGCACGCCGTGCAGGGCCACGGGCAGGTGGCGCAGGTTGGTCAGCGCCGCGGCTTCCGCCTCGGCCGTGAGCCTGCCGCGTACCTTGGCCAGCGCCAGGGTCAGCATGTACAGCGCGGCGAGCTGGGTGGTGAAGGCCTTGGTCGACGCGACGCCGATCTCGGTGCCGGCACGCGTCAGGAAGCGCAGCACGGTCTCGCGCACCATGGCGCTGGTGGACACATTGCACACAGCCAGGGTATGCGTGTGGCCCAGCGACTTGGCGTGGCGCAGGGCAGCCATGGTATCGGCGGTCTCGCCAGACTGCGAGATCACCACCACCAGCGCGCGCGGGTTGGGCACGGTTTCGCGGTAGCGGTACTCGCTTGCCACCTCGACCTGGGTCGGGATCTTGGCCACGGATTCGAGCCAGTACTTGGCGGTGCAGCCCGAGTAATAGCTGGTGCCGCAAGCCAGGATCAGCACGCTGTCGATCTCGCTGAACACGCTCTGGGCGGTCTCGCCGAACAGTTCCGGAGTAATGGCGTCGATGCCTTCCAGCGTATCGCCGAGCGCGCGCGGCTGCTCGAAGATTTCCTTCTGCATGAAGTGGCGGTACGGGCCCAGCTCTACCGCCGCGGCGTGCGTCTCGACCACGCGCACTTCGCGCTCGACCAGGTGGTCGTGCACGTCGCGGATGGTAGCGCCTTCGCGGGTGAGTTCCACCACGTCGCCTTCTTCCAGGTAGATGATGCGGTTGGCGGTACCCGCCACGGCCAGCGCGTCGGAAGCCAGGAAGGATTCGTTGTCGCCCAGCGCCACCACCAGCGGCGAGCCGGCGCGGGCGCCGACCACGCGTTCCGGATGGTCCTTGGAGAACACGGCAATGGCGTAGGCGCCGTGCAGGCGCTTGGTCACGGCACGCACCGAGGCGAACAGGTCGCCGCGCGTGGCGCTGCTCGGGTAGGTGTAGACCTGGTGGATCAGGTGGGCCACCACTTCGGTGTCGGTCTGCGACTCGAAGCCATAGCCGGCGGCGCGCAGCTCTTCGCGCAGCGGCTCGTAGTTCTCGATGATGCCGTTGTGCACCAGCGCGATGGACTCGCCCGAGAAATGCGGGTGGGCGTTAGTGGTGTCGGGCTTGCCATGCGTGGCCCAGCGCGTATGCGCCACGCCGGTCATGCCGGTCAGGCCGGACGCGCGGGTCTGCTCGTCCAGGTCGGCCACGCGCGAGACCGTGCGGGCGCGCTCGAGCGCGTTGTCGCGCACTACCGCTACGCCGCAGGAATCATAGCCACGGTACTCGAGGCGACGCAGTCCTTCGATCAGGACCGGAACAATATTGCGCGAGGAAACCCCGCCGACGATGCCGCACATATTCTTCTCCCACAGGGCGCGGACACGGCCGCACCGGATGATTGGCGCGAGGACGGCGCTGCCGTCTCCCGCGAGTTGCCATTGCCGCCCGGCCGTATCCCGGCCAGGCGGCGGCGGGGCTTATTTCTTGGCTTGCTTGACCGGGCGCTGCCACGCGTCGAGCGTCATCTGCTTGGAGCGCGACAGCGTCAGCTTGTCGGCCGCCGCCTCCTTGGTCAGCGTGGTGCCGGCGCCAATGGTGGCGCCGCGGCGCACGGTCACCGGCGCGACCAGCTGCGTATCGGAACCGATAAAGACATCGTCCTCGATGACGGTGCGGTATTTGTTCGCGCCATCGTAGTTGCAGGTGATGGTGCCCGCGCCGATGTTGACGCGCGAGCCAACCGTGGCGTCGCCTACGTAGGCAAGGTGGTTAGCCTTGCTGTGCGCGGCGATCTGGCTGTTCTTGACCTCGACGAAGTTGCCGATGTGCACATCCTCGCCCAGCACCGTGCCGGGACGCAGGCGCGCGTACGGGCCGATGCGGCCGGCCGCGCCAACGCTGGCATCCTCGAAATGGCAGAACGGCTGCACCCGCGCGCCAGCGCCCACGGTGCTGTTGCGCAGCACGCAGTTGGCGCCGATATGGGCACCGTCTTCCAGGTGCACGCGGCCTTCGAAAACGCAGTTCACGTCGATGGTGACGTCACGCCCGCAGGTAAGCTCGCCGCGGATATCGATGCGCGCCGGATCCAGCAGCGTCACGCCGGCTTCAAGCAGGCGCTGCGCCAGGTTGCGCTGATGGATGCGCTCGAGCTCGGCGAGCTGCACCTTGCTGTTCACGCCCAGCGTTTCCCACAGCGCATCGGGCTGCGCGGAAACCACTTCCATGCCGTCCGCCACCGCGCGCTCAACGGCGTCGGTCAGGTAATACTCACCCTGGGCGTTGTCATTGCGCAGCGTGGACAGCCAGCGACGCAGGGGGCCGGTGGGTGCAAGGATGATGCCGGTGTTGATCTCACGGATAGCGCGCTGCGGCTCGCTGGCATCCTTTTGCTCGACGATGCGCACGATCTTGCCCGCCTCGCGCACGATGCGGCCATAGCCGGTGGGGTCATCCATCTCGACCGTCAGGATGCCGAAGCGCTCGCTGCCGGCCGCGGCCACCAGGCGCTGCAGCGTGGCGGCTTCGGTCAGCGGCACATCGCCGTACAGCACCAGCGTAGGCTGGCTGTCGTCGAGCAGCGGGAGCGCCTGCGCCACGGCATGGCCGGTGCCAAGCTGCTCTGCCTGCAGGGCGAAGGCAACGTCTGGCGCGCCAACCGCCTCGCGCACGCGGTCGGCGCCATGCCCAACCACCACCACGAGCCGGGTCGGCAACAATTTTCGTGCCGTTTCAATCACATGAGCAAGCAGCGGCCGGCCAGCGAGAGGATGCAGGACCTTGGGCAACGCGGAGTTCATCCGCTTGCCCATTCCTGCAGCGAGAATGACGATATTCACAAGGAGGGTCCTAAGTGAGTGTGTCCAGCAAACAGTATGATTCACCCCCTCGGCGAGCCCGGGGGCCAGCAGCGTTGGCCAGGGTCCTGGCCCGAACCCCGAAACCGGCGGCAAAGCCAGCAACGGTTGGGAATCGCGGGCACGATCAGCTGCCAAAACGCGCGGAAAAGGATTCTATCATGGGCGTTTTGCGCCGTTTGACCGCTTATCCCTTCCTGCGCGGGGACCGTATCCAGCGTCTCCTTCTGGTCACAGCCGTGGTCGCCCTGACGGCCTGCAATGCCCTGAAGCTAGGCTACCAGCAGGGCGACCGGCTCGCCTACTGGTGGATCGACAATTACGTCGACGTCTCCGCCAGCCAGGAACCCCTTACCCGCGATGCCATCGCCCGCTTCTTTGCCTGGCATCGCAAGGACCAGTTGCCTGAGATCGCCGGCCTGCTGCGCCAGGCCAAGAGCGAGGTACAGCAGCCGGTCTCCGCCGCCGCGGTAGGCAAGATCCAGGAGGACGCCCAGCGCCTGGCACGCGTTGCCTTCGATCGCTCCACGCCCGACGTGGCCGACCTGCTGCTGACGCTGACCCCTGAGCAGATCTCCCGCATGGAGAAGAAATTCGCCGATGCCAACGCCAAATACCGCAAGGAATACCTGCGCCCCGACCCGGCGGCCCGCGAGGAAGCCCGGTTCGACAAGGTGATGGACTACGCGCGGCTGGTCTATGGGCGCTTCTCGAGTGACCAGGAGGCCACTATCCGCCGCGCCATGGCGCCCGTGGTACAAGGCGCCGAGGCGCGCTATGCGGAACGCGTCAAGCGCCAGCAGGAATGGCTAGCGCTGGTGCGCCAGGTGCAGGCCGAGCATCCGCCCAAGGCCCAGGTCGTGGAGATGCTAAGGCGCTATGGCGATCACTGGCAGAACCCGCCCACGCGGGAGCGCAATGCCCGTTACGACGCCAACAACGAGGCCGGGCTGGCGCTGACCGCCACCATTGCCAACCTGACCACACCGGAGCAAAAAGCCCACGCGGCGGATCGCTTCCAGAAATGGATCGATGACGCGAACGCGTTGATGCGCGATGGCACCGCCAATGCGGCGGCGCCCCGGCCAACGCGCGCTGAGAACTGACAGGGGCCAGGAGGCCGGGAGGCCGGCCCGTGGCCTATTCGGCGGCAGGCTGCGCCGGGCCGGCGGGCGCGGACTTCTCGAAGCGCACGAATTCCAGCTTGTTCTCTTCCATGCCGCCCGCAAAGACCAGCGGCTGCTGGGAGAAGGTGGTCTCGCCGAACAGCGATGCCTCGTCCACCTTGGCCAGTCCAGTTGCCAGCCCGTTGAAATCGAATAGATCGGTATCGGCCAGATGGGACGGCACCACGCTGCGCAGCGCGGCAAAGATATTGTCGGTGCGCCCCGGATTGGTCCGCTCCCACTCCAGCACCATCTCCTTGACCTTCTTGCGCTGCAGGTTTTCCTGCGAGCCGCACAGGTTGCACGGGATGATCGGGTATTCCATCGCGCGCGCGTAGCTGGCGATGTCCTTTTCAGGGCAATAGGCCAGCGGGCGGATCACGATGTGCTGGCCGTCGTCGGTGGCCAGCTTGGGCGGCATCGCCTTCATCTTGCCGCCGAAGAACAGGTTCAGGAAGAAGGTCTGGATGATGTCGTCGCGATGGTGGCCCAGCGCGATCTTGTTGGCGCCGAGCTCTTTAGCGGTACGGTAGATCACGCCGCGGCGCAGGCGCGAGCACAACGAGCAGGTGGTCTTGCCCTCAGGCACCTTCTCCTTGACGATGGAATAGGTATCCGCGTCGACGATCACGTACTCCACCCCCACCGATTTCAGGTAAGCCGGCAGGATGTGCGCGGGAAAGCCCGGCTGCTTCTGGTCCAGGTTCATCGCAATCAGCTTGAACTTGACCGGCGCGCGCTTTTGCAGCGCCATCAGCACCGACAGCATGGTGTACGAGTCCTTGCCGCCGGAGAGGCACACCAGCACCGTGTCGCCATCCTCGATCATCTTGAAATCGCCGATGGCGCGGCCCGTCTGCGACTGGAGATAGGTCTCCAGACGGAAGAAGTTCTTGGAATGCGTGGTGGCGGTCATGGCGATGGGGTGATGGGGCGAAGGGGCGATCGGGTACGGCAAAGCAAGGGCAAAACGGCGCGCAATGCGGCAGTTGCATCACATGCAAGCTGCGGGGGCCGGAGAACCCGGCATTTTACCGTGAGCCGCCACCCTGCGCCGGCAGCCCGCCAGGGCGGCTTACTTACTGGCCAGCCGGCTCGCTCTTGATGTGGAACACCTCGACGCCGACCGAATCGCAGTCCGGGTACACGTCCGGCTTTTCGGTCGATACGCGCACGGCGCGCACCTTGGGGTGCTTGAGCATGGCGCGCGCCACGTCGTCGCACAGGGTTTCCTGCAGGTGGACGTGGCCCTGCGCCATGCGCTCGGCGACCGTATTGCGCATGAAGTCGTAGTCCACCACTTCCTGCAGCTTGTCGTCCTGCGGCGTGCTCTGGGCCAGCGGCACGAACAGGTCGATATTGATCAGCACGCGCTGTTCGCCCTTTTTCTCGAATTCGTGCACGCCGATATTGATCTGCACTTCGTAGTTGCGCAAGAACATGCGGCGGCAGTCTTGCAGGCTGGGATGTGTGAGGGCGGCGAGCATGGTCATGATGGGAAGAAGAAAAAATGAGGGAGAGGGCGCGCGCGGACTTGGCGCGCGCGCCGGGTACGTTATTCGATCATTCGGTCAGGAACATCACGTCGCGCGCCAGCGGCATCAGGTGCTGGCCGCCGTCGACGTAAAGCGTGGTGCCGGTCACGGCGCGCGCTTCGGCCAGGTAGGCCACCGCCTGCGCGATGTCTTCCGGCGTGGACGACTGCCCCAGCGGCGTCATGCGGTGGGCGCGCCGGAAGCCCGGGCTGGACTGGTCGCCCGAGACCATGGTGATGCCGGGCGCCACGCCCACCACGCGCAGCTTGGGTCCCAGCGCCTGGGCCAGCTGCACGGTAGCCGTCTGCAGCGCCGCCTTGGACAGCGTGTACGACAGGAAGTCCGGATTCAGGTTATCCAGTTTCTGGTCGAGCAGGTTGATGACCACGCCGCGCTGCGTGTCCGACATGGCACGGTGCATTTCGCGCGCGAGCAGCAGCGGCGCGGCCACATTGGTGCGCATATGCGTATCGAGCGAGGCATAGGAAAAGCTGGTGGCCACGTCGTACTGGAACAGCGAGGCATTGTTGACCAGGCAGGTCGGCACGCCCAGCGCATCGGTGCAGGCCTTGATCAGCGCGGCGGTGGAGGCCTCGTCGGCCAGGTCGGCCTGCAGCACGGCGGCACGCTGGCCACCGGCGCGGATCTGTTCGGCCAGCGCCTCGGCCTCGGCCACGGAGCGGTGGCAATGCACCGCCACGTCCCAGCCGCGCTGGGCCAGTTCCAGCGCGATCACACGCCCGAGCCGGCGCGCGGCGCCGGTGACGAGCGCGATACCGCGCGCGGGGGTAGCGGAGGCTGCGGCGGCAACGGTAGCGCCGGCAGGCGATGCGGAGTCAGGGGATTCGGAGGCTGGCATTGCTACAATCGCGGTATGCACAAAGGCGCTAGTTTACCCCTTCCCCCCGCCGACGCGCTGTCGGCGTCCGCCGCGCTGAGCGCGCACATCGGCCAGGCTATCGACGACGCGGGCGGCTGGCTCGGTTTCGACCGCTATATGGCGCTTGCGCTATATGCGCCCGGGCTGGGCTACTACAGCGGCGGCGCCGCCAAGTTCGGCCGCGACGCGCGCGATGGCAGCGACTTCATCACCGCCCCCGAACTCAGCCCGTATTTTGCCCGTACGCTCGCGCGCCAGTTCGCGCCGCTGCTGGCGCAGGGCCTGTCGCAGGTCCTCGAATTCGGCGCCGGCACCGGTCGGCTCGCCGCCGACCTGCTGCTGGCCCTGGAGCAGGAAGGCCAGTTGCCCGAGCGCTACGCCATCGTCGAGCTCTCCGGCGAGCTGCGCGCGCGCCAGCAGGCCACGCTGGCCACGCGCGCGCCGCATCTGGCCCCACGCGTCGCCTGGCTGGATACGCTGCCCGAGCATTTCGAAGGGATCGTGGTCGGCAACGAAGTGCTGGACGCCATGCCAGTGCGGCTGTTCGCCCGCAGCCACGGCCGCTGGCTGGAGCGCGGCGTAGCCCGCCGGGACAGCGATGCTGACGCATCTGACACATCCGATGCAGCCTTCGGCTTCTCGGACCGTCCTGTGGCGGCCGACGCCCTGCCCGCATCCCTGCATGCCGTGGCCGGAGACCATGACATCGTCACCGAAACCCACGCCGAGGCCGAAGGCTTCATGCGCGCAGTGGGCACGATGCTCACGCGGGGTGCGGTGTTCCTGATCGATTACGGTTTCCCCGCTGCCGAGTACTACCATCCGCAGCGTGTCGGCGGCACGCTGATGTGCCACTACCGCCATCACGCCCACCCGGACCCCTTCCTCTACCCTGGCCTGCAGGACATCACCGCCCACGTCAACTTCAGCGGCATCGCCCACGCCGCGGCCGATGCCGGGCTGACGGTGGCCGGCTTCGCCTCGCAGGCGCGCTTCCTGATGAACGCCGGCATCACCGAGCTGCTGATGGCGCTGGACCCCAACGACACGCGCAACTTCCTGCCCGCCGCCAACGCGGTGCAAAAGCTGCTGTCCGAGGCCGAGATGGGCGAACTGTTCAAGGTGATCGCGCTGACCCGCGACTTTGATGCGGCGCTGCCGCTGGCAGGCTTCGCACGCGGCGATCGCAGCCACGCGCTATAGTCCGCGCATCTCACCTCATCCTTTAGGCACGCCCACATGCTGCGCTGGACCCTCACCATCTTCCTGGCCGTCATCGTGCTGTCCGCGGCACTGCCCTGGCTGCAGAAGCTGGGGTTGGGGCGGCTGCCGGGGGATTTGCGGTTTCGGTTGTTTGGGCGGGAGTTTGTGTTGCCGTTTGCTTCGACGGTTTTGTTGTCGATGGTGGCGTTGGTGATTGGGAAGTTGTTTTAGGGTGTGGGGCGGATACTGCGGATACTGCGGACACTGCTGGCCTGCAACTGCAGCTACAACTGCAACTACAACTACAACTGCAACTACAACTGCAACTACAACTGCAACTACAACTGCAACGGCTTAACGTCAACTTCAACTGCAGTTTCACCACCCCTGCGGGGCGGCGACCTACTTTTTTGTCTTGCCAAAAAAGTAGGCAAAAAAGGCGCGCCGGATGGGGCGACACCCCCTCGGGATTTCACGAAAAGAGCGGCCGGGACCCAAACTCGCATCGCCTTAAGGCGATACTCAGACATGGGTCCC